>NZ_AUPZ01000002.1:300000-392279 GCF_000445475.1 Sulfurimonas hongkongensis | reverse complement strand
TACTAAATGTAGCTGACACGAAATTTTAAACGGTCTCTCTTAACTTCTGAGATATTCTAAATCTGTATATATTAAAGCCCACAAGTGAGTATAAGTAAGAAGTATCTACTTTTTTAGAGTAGAATAATAAGTAGATTAAAAATCCTCTTTTTTATACTCCAGTTCACCTGCAACAGCTTCTTTGTCGTTTATGATTTTTTCTATCTGTTTTTTGACTCTGTCGTAGCGATATTGCTCTTTAAAGCCCATGATTCTACCACCTGCTGCATTTGGATGTCCTCCTCCATTTGCCCACTCTTTTGATATCAAAGAGACGCTTACGTTATTATTGGCTCTAAGGCTCATCGTACCTCTATAGCTGACATCTACTATAAAATCATACTCAGGAAAGGCAAGTAAAAAACCGTTTCCTATGATGGAAGTGTTTCCAACTCCATAACTTAAATAGCCTCTATAGCCTTTGTAATAAATAGTTTTTTCATCCCTTGCATTACCTAAAAGCTCAACTATATATTTTGTAGCTAGGTTATCAAGTGTATTGTTACTATCACGCATAAAAAATTCTTTTTTTAGTTGATGAATTTTCTCATCTAATAGTACTGGAGCATCTGGTTCATCTAAGTATTTGGTAGATGCTAGTAGTAGTGAGAGTTTATAGTTGTTATCATCATCAGCAAACATGACTCTGTTTAACTCTCTACTCTCAGTTACAAGACGCATACAAACTTTACCATATTCAAACGCTTCAACTTCTTCTTGTTTCCATAAATCAACAGCATTAACAGCATTTACAAACTTGTTCATCCACTTAGGCTCATCAAATTCAAAATTTTCTTGTGCGTAGTCATATGTTATCTTTGTTGCACATCTTGATGTATCAAGATAGTACCACTCATATTTGTTAGCACTATCCTCTCCACTTCCGTGATGGTCGAGTAAAACCAGCGTGATATCATTTTTTTCATCATTCATCTTAATTACTTCATTGTTAAGCCATCTAGACTCATCAAATGTTAAGTTAAGGTCGGTGATGAGTATCATTGCAGGAGCATTATTTTTAGAAATATTTTCTAAAATGAGTTCAAGTTTTTGTCTAACTTCTGCTCCATAATTTGCGTTGTAATTAAAGATTTTATACGGAGTAAACTTCATAACTAGTTGGCAACTATAACCGTCTAGGTCTATATGAGAGAGATGGTGGATTGTTTTATTATTCATTATTTTCCTTAGGGATTTATTATAACACTATTTATCTATACTTGGATTGATATGGAACCCATAACCTCAAAAGTAGCACTAGAATCTATCTCAGCATGAGATAGAGTTACCACATCTAAAGAGAATCTTTCAAATATCTCTGCTATAGCGCGGCGGAGTTGTGGATCTACTATGATAACTACAGGCGAGATACCTTTTTGCAAGAGTTCATGCGCTTTTGCACTAGTTGCTTGGATGAGTTGATTTATCTCTCCAACGCTTAGCATCAAGTTTCTAACTCCATCTTGTTCTTGTGATTTTTCTAGCATCATCTGTTCTGAACTTGTATCAAAAGTAAGTAGTCTTATAACTCCATCATCTCCTGAATACATTTGAGTAATGATGCGAGAGAGTTTTGAGCGGACTTGTTCGGTTATAAGGTCAACATTTTTTGTATACTCTGCTATGTCTGCGATGGTCTCTAAGATGCTAAGCATATCTTTTAGAGGTATTTTTTCATGCAGGAGTGCTTTTAAAACTCTTTGTATAAGTCCTATAGATGCTACTTTTAAAACATCATCGACGATAACAGGGAAGTCTACTTTTATCTTATCTATAAGAGCTTGAACTTCTTGACGTGTTAACATATCTTGTGCATTTTTCTTAACAAGCTCACTCATATGTGTTGAGATAACAGTAGCAGGATCGACTACAGTGTAGCCATTTATGATAGCTTCCTCTTTTTGATCAGGATTTATCCATAGTGCATCAAGACCAAATGCTGGCTCTTTTGTAGCTTCTCCATCTATCTCGCCCGTTGCCATTCCACTATCCATCGCTAAAAACTTATCTGGTTTTATAGAACCTTCGCCTATAGAGATACCTTTTAGTAGTATTTGATAGGCTTCTGGATCTAGATGAAGATTATCACGGATGCGAACTTGTGGCATCAAAAATCCAAAATCAGCTGCTATTTTTCTTCTCATAGAGCGGATTCTCTCTAGCAAATCTCCACCTTGAGAACTATCTGCTAATCTTATAAGTTGATAACCTAGGGTAAGTTCTAGCATCTCTACTTTAAGTATATCTTCGAGCGCTGCTTCTTCTTCTTTTGCTATCTCTTCATTTGTTTTTTTAGGTTTAGATTCACTCTCTTTTTTATCTAGTTGCTCTTGTGCCTTTGGTGAGAGAATTTTTTGCACATCAAGAATGCTTAGTTCGCCTTTTTCATACTTATAGATAGACCAGCCAAGAAGGGCAAATAAAATACCTACAAACCCCATAGAAGCAGTAGGAAGACCTGGAACTAGTGCAAAAAGAATCATGATAAATCCAACTATCATAAGAATTTTTGAGTTTCCTATCATCTGATTGATAGTGCCCTCTGCAAAATTATCTCCCTCTCCAGAAGACCGAGTTATCATTATACCTGTTGCAGTTGAGATTATAAGAGCTGGAATCTGACCAACCAAACCATCTCCAATAGTAAGAAGTGTAAATGTTGAAGCACTGTCTGAAACACTCATATCATGTTGAAAAACGCCTATTAGAAATCCGCCGATGATGTTTATAAGAGTGATGACGATACCTGCAACTGCATCTCCTTTTACAAACTTAGAAGAACCATCCATTGCCCCATAAAAATTTGCATCTTGGAGAATTTCTGCACGACGCTGTTTAGCTTCTGCATCATCAATAAGCCCAGCATTTAGGTCAGCATCAACTGCCATCTGTTTACCGGGCATCGAGTCAAGTGTAAAACGAGCTGCAACCTCTGCAACTCTGGTAGAACCTTTTGTAATTACCATAAAGTTAATAAGGACTAGGATAGAGAAGACTATGATACCGATGACAAAATTTCCACCAACAACAAAGTCTCCAAAGCTCGTTATGATACTACTAACAGCCTCAGGTCCTTCACCTCCATGGCTTAAAATCATCCTAGTTGTAGCAATATTTAAAGAGAGTCTAAAGAGAGTTAGGATGAGGATAAGTGTTGGAAATGTTGTCAAATCCGTTGGTTTTGGGACATATAAAGATATAAGTAAAATCAAAACAGCTAAAGCCATTGAGATTGTAAGAAGCACGTCTAACAAACCTGATGGAAGAGGGACTATAATGATGGCTAAAATAGCCATTACAAAAACAACTACGCTTAAATCTCTTTGACCGATTAGAAAATTTAGTGTAGTTCCAATCTGCTCTCTTGTGGTAAGTTTTCTTGCCAAGATGCTACTCTAAAATATCATCAAGAGATAGGTCAGCTAAAAAAGTGTCAATCTTGCCTTGTAATTTGTTTAAAAAAGGCCAAATAGAACAAAGCTGTGCTTTGTCGCTCGGGCAATCTTGTATAGATGGTGAGCAATCAAAAACAGTTGGAGCTTTTCCTTCAACCGCACTCATTATCTCTAGCATATTTATGTCTTTGGCATCTTTGTTTAGCATAAATCCACCATTTACACCTTTGTAGGATTTTAAAATACCTTTTTTAGCTAAGGCTTGTAGAATTTTTGCCAAAAAACTTTTAGGAATGGATAGTTGCTTAGAGAGAGTCTCACTATCCATGGGGGAGGTAGCTTTTGTTAAAACTATTAGAGAGAGTATTGCGTATTCGCTTGCACGAGTTATTAACATTTAGTTTGCTTTATGAATTGAGATAAATTTAAAGAGATTATATCTAAAAAAATTGAATATAATTTAAGTTTGATAAATTTAAAAGTCAGTATAATGTCCTTATGTCATTTAAAATAATATCAAAAAAACTAATAATAATCATACCTATTATTTTTTTAGTTATAGCACTTGCTAGAGTAACTGTAAACTATTTTGAGAATAAAGCTAGTGTTGAAGAGTTTATCTCACAACAGGCAAAGCTTGTTGACTCACTATATCTAACTCATAGAGATTATTATCAAGATTTGTACCTCAGAGATATCATACATTTAGATGAAAAAACGCTCCTAGGATTGCCTGCTTATTCGGCAGTGGAAATTTCAAAAAATTTTTCACAAAACAATAAACTTCATATAGAGATGCAAACAGTTAGTGATAAAGCAAGGAACCCTAAAAATCAAGCAGATGAGTATGAACTAAGAGCTATAGAATATTTTAGAAATAATCCTAATGAAGATGAATATTTTGAGCGTGAGGATGAATTTTATCAATATGCAACGCCTTTAAAAATTGAGCAAAAATGCCTAAGTTGTCATGGAGAAAAATCAAAAGCTCCAAAATTTATATCAGAGATATATGATAAAGCTTATAATCATAAACTAGGCGAAATAAGAGGGATCTTAAGTGTAAAAGTACCTACAAAACATGTTGAAAAAATCATAAACAAACAATTTTTTGGTTCACTCCTTTATGATCTGCTTCTCATTATAGTTATCTCTATTATAGCTTTTTATTTTATAAAGTACTTCTCAAACTTACAAAGAGAGCTAGAAGAAGAGTTAGAAGATAGGACTAAAGAGCTTAAGAATTCACTCTCATTTTTGGAGAGTTATAAAGATGCGATAGATAGCAATTTGATAGTCTCAAAAACTGACTTAGATGGAAATATAAGCTATATAAATGAAAATTTTTGCGAGATTAGTGGATATACCCCTAAAGAAATTATAGGTCAAAACCACAATGTTTTAAGAGATAAAACGCTCTCAGAGGCTATACAAAAAAGATTGTGGCGAGCTACAATCAGAAAAGGAACCTGGAGTGGTAGGCTTAAAAATATAAAAAAAGATGGTTCTTTTTACTGGGTTGATGCAACTATAGCACCAATCACAGATGCAAAAGGAAAGATAAAAGAGTACATCTCAATAAGACACGATGTTACAGAGTTAGTGGAGCAAAAGAATGAGCTTAAACTCCTAGCTAACACAGACCCACTTACAAAACTAGGAAATAGAAATGCACTAAAAGAAGAGAGTGCAAAGGCTAAAAACCTATCTTTGATCTTGGCAAATATAGATAGTTTTTCTCAGATAAATGACTTTTATGGGCATGAGCTTGGAGATGAAGTTTTGGTAGAGTTTGCAAAAAAATTACGAGAGTTATGTGAAGCAAATCAAAATCTGAAAATTTATAGAGTTAGCGGAGATGAATTTGCAATACTAGCAAGAGATATGAAAGCTCACTCAGTTGTACAAAAGGCTCAAGATATTGTTAAGTTTATAGACTCACACATATATGAAGTCCAAGGTGAGACAATAGAACTTAGTGCAACTCTGAGTATATCTTTTGAAGAAAAAGACAATCTTCATGTTACAGCAGATATGGCTCTAAAGATCGCAAGAAGAGAGGCAAAAGATCTTATTGTTTATGATAAAAGTATGAGTTTGGATGATGAGTATGAAAATAATATGCTCTGGACTAAGAGGATAAAAGATGCTATTAAAAATGATAGAATAATTCTCTATTTCCAGTCTATTGTAGATAATAATACTCTAAAAACAAATAAATATGAATCACTCATAAGGCTTGTAGATGAACACGGAAATGTCATCACTCCATACTTTTTCTTAGAAATAGCAAAAAAAGCTAAGTTATACAAACAACTAACGAAAATAGTTGTTCAAAAGAGTTTTGAAAACTTTAGAGAGAATGATTTTGACTTTTCTATAAACCTGAGTATAGATGATATCTTAGATAAAGAGATTAGTGAGTATATCCTAGAGATGCTCGCTATTTACAACATCTCAGATAGAGTTATCTTTGAGATAGTTGAGTCTGAGAGTATAGAAAATTTTTATGAGATACAGAAATTTATAAAAAATGTAAAGCTACTTGGTTGTAGGATAGCTATTGATGATTTTGGAACTGGTTACTCTAACTTTGAGTATCTTATGCGTCTTGAAGCTGACTTTATCAAGATAGATGGAACTATCATAAAAGAGATAGTTCATAACAAAAATTCAGAAATCATCACAAAAGTTATAATTGATTTTGCTAAGAGAATGAATATAGAAATTATAGCTGAGTATGTTGAGAATGAGAAGGTCTTTAAAAAGGTAAAAGAGTTGGGGATTGAGAACTCTCAGGGTTATTATTTTAGTGAACCTAAACCTACTTTAATGTAGATAAGCTATAATCTCGCTTCAACTTTGCACTACTTTAGTGTAAATGTTAGACTATTATACCCATCAGGAGGCTATTATGGCTTTAGATTCGGCTAAAAAACAAGAAATTGTAACAAAATTCGGTCGCTCAGAGAGTGATACAGGTTCAAGCGAAGTTCAAATCGCACTTTTAACAGCAAGAATAAGTGAATTAACAGAGCATTTAAAACAGTTTAAAAAAGATCATGCATCAAGATTAGGGCTACTAAAGTTAGTTGGTCAGCGTCGTCGTTTAATGAAGTATTTTAAAAAGAAAAATAAAGATGCTTATATGAAACTAGTAGAAGATTTAGGTATCAGAGACAATATCTAATCAAACTCCTTTTAAACCTCTTTTTTAGGAGGTTTAAATTTCTAAACTTACTCACAAAACAATCAAACAACAAAAGAATTATTAAAAAAGCCTAGAGAAATATCTCTATAGCTCTTGCCAGATCCTCTGGGGTATCTATTCCAAAACCTGTACTTGAAACTTTAAGCATTGTTATCTTTTTTTGATGGTAGATGGCGCGAAGTTGTTCTAAGCCTTCTATATCTTCTATAGGAGCGTCACTTAAGTTACAAAACTCTTTTAGGCTTTTTTTGCTAAATCCATAGATGCCAATATGCCCAAAATATGTAGCTCTACCACTTCGGTTATATGGAATAAGCGATCTTGAGAAGTAGATGGCATTGTTTTTCTCATCTAACACAACTTTTACTAAGTTTGGATCTTTTGCAGATTCTGCATTTATGGCATTAAAACAACTCCCCATGATAAAATCTTCATCTTTTTTTTGTAACTCTTTGAGTTTTGCCATAAGTGACTCTACAACTTCTGGCTCTATAAACGGCTCATCAGCTTGAACATTTATGATAATCTCATCATCACTTAGATTTAAGATATTAGCACACTCATTGATGCGATCTGTTCCACTTTTGTGTGTAGTTGAAGTGAGCCTTGCTTCAATGTTGTGCTTTTTGCAAACTTTTATGATGGACTCATCATCTGCAGCAACTACAACACGATCAAGATGCTCAACTCTCTTTGCAGTTCTTACAATCATAGGCAAACCACCTATATCAGCTAAAACTTTTTGAGAAAATCTAGTAGATGCTAATCGTGCGGGTATAATAATCATTATTTTTCCTTAAGTGATGCGAATAACTCTCTCGCTTTTTATTATTGGGTATAATTTCACAATTATACAAAAAAAGGGTGTAGATGTTACTTTACCAACCTCAAGTTGGCTACTGCTACAATAGCGATTCTATATTTTTATATGATTTTATTAACTCATTTAATCCAAAAGGCAGAGTCTTAGATGTTGGTGCTGGTTGTGGTGTTATCGGGCTTTTAGTTGCAAGAGATAACCCTAAAGTTGTGCTTGAAGCTATAGAGAAGCAAGATGCTTTTGCAGAGTATGCTAGCATCAATGCAAGAGTAAATAAAATCGCTTATAAGATTCATAAAAAAGATTTTTTAGATTTTGAGGATGACAAAAAGTTTGACTACATTATCTCAAATCCTCCATTTTATAGTGATAATATCTCAGTGAGTAAAAATGAGATGTTATTTAATGCAAGGTATAATATCAACTTACCATTGAGACCTTTTTTTAAAAAGGTCTCACAACTTTTAAAACCTAGGTCTCATTTCATTTTTTGTTATGATGCCTCTCAGTTTGGGCTTATTTGTGCTGAACTTGAGCGTTTTAAACTAAGAGCAGTTAATGTTCGTTTTGTTCATCCAAAAATAAATAAGGGAGCTTCTTTAGTAATGATACATGTTAGAAATGGCTCTTCATCGCTTATGAATATCCAAAAACCACTTCTAAGCTTTGAAAGAGATGAGTTCACACAAGAGGTAAAAGAGATATATAAAAGAGCATCCTCGCAGAGTATAAAATGTCATATTTAATGAAAAAAGAGGGTTTTTCTTATACTTTTGATTCATCAGCTTGTGCTAGTTGTGGTGGTAGATGTTGCACTGGTGAGAGTGGATATATCTATGTAAATAAGAGTGAGATTGAAGATATTAGCAATTTTTTAAATATAAACACTAAAGATTTTGTAAAAAAATATCTCTACAGAGAAGGTTTTAAATACTCTATAAAAGAGCGGAAAGTAGGTGATTCTTATGAGTGTATCTTTTATGATGCTACAACAAATGGATGTAGAGTATATGAGGCTCGTCCAATCCAGTGCAGAACTTTTCCATTTTGGGACTATTTTAAGACAAGAATAGATGAACTCCAACTTGAATGTCCTGGAGTAATATTAGGAAGTGATGATGATTAAAATAATTTTATCTATATTTTTATTACTGCTATTTAGTGGATGTGTAGCAAAGTATGAAGATGTACAAGTTAAACCTAATGAAAAAGTTTTTGAGCAAGAAGATACTCTTATACTCTTTGCCCTAAGAGCCGCAGAATTAAAACAATACGATAAAGCTTCAAGTATATTTAACACCCTATATGAAAAATCAAATAAAAAAGAGTATCTCTATGAGTCGCTTCAAAATGATCTCTTTGCACAAAAATATGAGAGAGCTGTAAAAAGAGTAGATGCTCAAATGGATGAAGAATTAGAAGATTTAAAACTCGTTAGGATAAAAATCATAGCTCTTATAGGGGATGAAAAACTACAAGAGGCTAGAGTGTTAGCACTAGCATTAGTAGAAAAATCAAAAGAGGTAGATGACTATATCCTAGTTAGCGAGATATATGTAAAACAAAAAAAGTTTGACACAGCATTAAAGTACTTAGAGAGTGCATACACAAAAAACTATAATGAAAAAATCCTTGATAAGATGTCTATTATCTTATATGTAAATCTACAAAGAAACAAAGATGCAATAGCTCAACTTGAAACTCATGCAAGAATGCATGGATGTTCTAAGATAATTTGTACAAGACTTATAGGTTTTTACTCAAATGAAAACAATGTTGATGGGCTTTTATCTGTATATCTTAGATATTATGAACTAGAAAAAAATGATGAAATAGCAAAAAAAATAGTCCAAATTTATGCTTATAAAAAAGACTTTATAAAACTTATGAGTTTTTTGCAAGATAGCGGAGTTGATGATGATTTGCTTTTGCAAGTCTATATAAACTCTAAAAACTACTCTAAAGCAGCGATTTTAGCAAAAAAACTTTATGAAGACAGAGGTGATTTAAATTACTTAGCACAAAGTGCAATCTTTGAATATGAGAGCCATAAAGATAAGAATGATAAAAAGATGCAAGCCTCGGTTATAAAGAAACTAAAAAAAGCTATAGCAGGAGATAAAAAACCGCTATATTTAAACTATCTAGGATATCTCTTGATAGACCACTCCATCAACATAAAAGAGGGAATCTCTTATATAAGAGAGGCTTTAAGCATAGAGCCTGATTCAGCTTATTATCTTGACTCTTTAGCATGGGGATACTATAAACTAGGAGATTGTAAAAGAGCTTATAAAATCATCTCAAAAGTCGTAAAATTAGAGGGTGGAGATGACGAGGAAGTTGTTAAACACTTAAAAGCTATAAAAAAATGTCTAGAAAACCAAGAAAAGGAAAAAAATAAGAGATGATTTTAGATGATATTATAAAAAAGACAAAAGAGGACTTAGTAAAGAGAGAAAAAGAGTTCTCTCTTGATTGGTTAGGTCGCTCACTTGCTTTTAATGCAAGAGCTCCACGAGATGTATATCCATACTTAAAAGCCACAGAACAAGACCCATATAGAATAATCTCAGAAGTTAAAAAGGCTTCTCCATCTAAGGGTGTTATACGAGAGGACTTTGATCCACTTGCCATAGCCCAAGCTTATGAGCGAGGTGGAGCTAGTGCTATCTCGGTACTGACAGAGCCTCATTTTTTTCAAGGTTCACTTGATTATCTAGGTGGCATTAGAAGATATGTTGGCATTCCACTTTTAAGAAAGGATTTTATAGTCTCAAAGTACCAAATCTTAGAAGCCATGGTTCATGGAGCTGACTTTATACTACTTATTGCCGCAGCTCTTAGTAAGGGCGAATTAAAAGAGCTTTTAGGATATACAAGACACTTAGGGATGGAAGCTTTAGTTGAAGTTCATGATAAAACTGACTTGGTAAAGGCTATATACGCAGGTAGTGATATTATCGGTATAAACCATAGAAATTTACAAACTTTTGATATGAATATGAATCTCTCTTATGAGCTAATACCTATGATTCCAAATGGCAAAATAATTGTGGCAGAGAGTGGTATCTATGAGCATGGACAGCTAGAGGATTTAAGTAAAGCTGGAGTTGATGCTTTTCTTGTAGGCGAGTCTTTAATGCGTCAAGATGATGAGGAAGCCGCTCTAAAAAAACTCAAATTTGGTTAAAAAAGTGCAATAATTTGTTACACCAAGGAAGAGGTGTAACAAGGTTTAGCGAACTAACCTAATAAACTCTTTACACACTCATTTATTCTTTTTCCATCAGCTCTGCCACTTAGCTCTTTTGAAGCTGCTCCCATAACTTTACCCATATCTTTTATCGTTGATGCACCAGTTTGAGTGATGATATCTTTGAGTGCTTTTGTTAGCTCCTCATTACTTAGTTGTGCTGGTAAGTAGGTTGTGTAGTATTTTATCTCATCAAGCTCTATCTGCATCAAATCTTCTCTGTTTGCATCTTTATACTGGGTAGCTGAATCATTCCTTCTTTTTATTTGTGATTGGATAATTTTAATAACATCATCATCACTTAACTCTTTTCTTTCATCGACTTCTATCTGTTTAAACGCACTCATCAATAGACGCAATGCATCTCTCTTTTTTGTATCCTTTGCTTTCATAGCCTCTTTTAAATCTTGGTTTATTTTCTCTCTTAAGCTCATACATATCCTTTGGAACTATTTTTGCTAGTATTATAGCAAAATCAGCTACAAAAATGAGATTACAATGATAAAACAAATTTTAATATTCTTAACACCGCTTTATGCGATAACTTTTTTTACTGGCTGTACTGCAAATCTTACAGAACCAGAGATAGATTTTACACCACCCGCATACGTAGAGCAGATGCCAGCAAAAGAGGATAAGCAAGACTATGTCTCAACAGGAAGCATATTTGGTCAAGGAGACAATCCTCTCTTTTCAGATCATAAAGCTATGCATGTCAACGACATAGTAAGAGTTGTAATATCTGAAAATGCAAAGAGTTCATCAAGTGGGGCTAGAGATCTAAGTAAAGAAGATAACTCAAATTTAGGTGGTGGAACATTTGTAGCGGATGGTGCAAATGGAGTTGTTAATTCTGTGACAGATAAAATAAATGGATTTACAAATATAGGTTTTACTGGAACATCAGGTAGTAACTTTACAGGAAGTGGAAGTGCAACAAAAGATGCCTCTTTTACAACTACAGTCTCAGCTAGGATAGTTAAGGTTATGCAAAATGGGAACTATTTTATCTCTGGTAAAAGAGAGATTTTAGTTGATGATCAAAAGCAAATTATACAGATAAGTGGTGTTATCCGCCCATATGATATAGACCAATACAATAAAATAGACTCAGCTCAAATGAGTGAAGCTAAGATTCTTTACCAGACTCAAGGAGACGTAGACCGTGCAACAAAACAAGGATGGGGAACCAAAATCATTCAAGCCGCTTGGCCATTTTAGCTTATTAGTAGCGTCTTTTTTATTAACTCTTCCTCTTTTAGGAGCAGGAAATTTTGAAGATTTTAAAAGATTTCAAGCCCAATCATTTTCAAAGTATAAAGATGAGAGGGACAATGCTTTTAACAAACACTTAAAATCACAATGGGAAGCCTACAATGCCTACAAAGGCACGCCTCTTTATGAAAAACCAAAATCTAAAGTACTTCCAGATGCACAACTAGTAAAGCCTAAGAGTGTTGGTCCAAAAGTTAGCATAGAGATAAAATCTCCAAAGGATTTGACAACCTATAAAAAAGATGAAAAAAAAGAGAAAAAACCTCAGATAGTTGCAAAGGAGACAGTTAAAAAAGATATAAACTTTGAATTTTTTGGAACTGCAGTCTCTTTTGATATTGCAAAAGGTATGAAGAGCGCTAGATTTTATCCGCAAAACAAAGATGGGATACTAAGTTTTTTTAATAGTTGTGCATCGAGTGATTATGATACCCTTATAAGAGAGATAAAACGAGAATCGAGTGTGATGAATCTAAATGATTGGGGTCTTTACTTGCTTGTACTTGAGATTTCAAAGCAAGTTCATCAAAATCAAGATGATGCGAATATGCTTAGTTGGTTTCTTTTTAACAAACTTGGATATGCAGTCAAAGTTGGGTTAGCTAACAATCATGTTGTTTTGATGCACTACTCTGAAAAAATTATATATGATACTCCAAACTATATTTTTGATAACAAAAAGTACTATGTGATCTCAAACTATGCCAAAGGCAGTGCTGGAAGACTATACTCTTACAAGCAAGACTACCCAGAAGCTACAAAGCCTCTTGATTTAGCACTAAAGAGTCTACCAAAGTTTGACGAGCTTTTAAAGTCTAAAACTCTGCATTTTGAAAACTACTCTAGAGAGTACACCCTTTTTTATGAGTACAACCAAAATCTTTTAGACTTTATGGCTACATATCCACAAGCTGACTATGAGACTTTTTTTAATGCTCCTATGGATGAGAGAACTTACTCCTCCATCGCAAAAGATATGAAAAAGTATGTGGATGGTATGAGTGCTAGTGATGCTATAAATTTTGTACTTCATTTTGTACAAAAATCTTTTATATATGAGACAGACCAGGAACAATTTGCAAGAGAGAAGGTTATGTTTGCAACAGAGACTCTATACTATGATAAATCTGATTGTGAAGATAGGGCTACACTCTTTTCATACCTTATAAAAGAGCTTTTTGGCATTAGTGTTTTAGGTGTGAAGTATAAAGATCATATGGCTACTGCTCTGTATGTTCCCATGAGTGGAGATAGTATAGAAGTCAATAAGAAAAAATTTATAGTGGCTGATCCCACATATATAAACTCAAACATTGGTCAAAGTATGCCAAAGTACAAGTCTATAAATCCTGAGAGTTTTGTGGTTGTGAAAAGGGATTAGGTGTGATTTTAAAAGCCTCCCATTAAAAGCAGACAAGCTTTATTTTAACCACCAATAGCAGAACCCAATCCCCAAATAGGTAAAAAAATGCCAAGAGCTAGTAATATAACCATAGCAGCTATTATAACAAGCATAATAGGTTCTATTGCATCAGAGAGACCATCTATAATAGCATCGAATTTCATCTTATAGAACTGGGCAACTTTTTGCATCATTGCATCTAGAGTACCACTATCTTCTCCAGCTCTTACCATCTGTATAATCATGTTTTCAAATAGTTTAGTCTCATCTAGCCCACTCTTTAGGGTGCCACCTTTTTCAACAGTCAATCTTACGGAGGATAGTTTTATCTTAAGTGGTAAGTTGTCTATCATAGATATAGAAGTCTCTAGAGCTTCTGCTATTGGAATACCAGCTCGAACAAGTTCTGAAAAGACTAGAGTAAATCTACTAAGAGTAGAAAATTTTATAATATTTTTTATAAGATATGTTCTAAGAAGTATTTTGTGCCAGGCAAGTCTTATATTTCTGTAGTTTGATATAAGATATTTAAAAAGCACAAAAGCTAAAAATAAACCAGCTATAATATATAGTCCATAATTATTAAAGAGGTATTCTAGTTTTAATAGTATTTGAGTTGGTAAAGGCAGTTCAACATTTAGTTTCTCAAACATATCTTTAAATTTTGGAACAACATAAGAGATTAATATTGTAAAAGCTATGGCCATAGCTATCATTACATTTCGTGGATATGCCATCGCTTTTTTAAACTTTATAAAATTTGCACGAATCTCTTCAAGCATATCTGCAAGTGCATATAATGCCTCATCAAGGTCACCCGTTTTTTCTCCGAGTTGAACCATGGCTATAGTTAAATCTCCAAGTTCAAAACGAAAATTCTCCATAGATGATGAAAATGAGTGACCAGAGTTTATATCATCTGCTAGTTTGCTAAAGACATGTTTTAAGGCTTTGTCATCGCTTGAAGAAGCTATCTCGCTAAGTGAATCATGTATCGAGATACCAGCATTTGTCATAACAGCCAATTGTCTAATAGCAGCTATAAGTGCATCTGGTTTTATTTTTCTTTTTTTTATATTTTGAGTAAAATTTGCTTTAAATCTTTTAAACTGTTCTTCTAGTGGTTCTGTTTCTTCAACAACTTTTATAATTATTCCAGAATATTTTAACTTTGCAAGATCATTAGCTTCTTTTCTATCTTTAGCATAGAGTGGCACCTCTAATCTTTTACCTTTAGTTAAGATGGTTGCTACAAAATATTTCATCCTTTTGCCACCCTAAGTACCTCTTCAATGCTAGTGACTCCATCTAGTGCTTTTTGAACTCCATTTTCAAAGATGCCTATAAACCCTTCATCTATTGCTTGTTGTAAAAGAGCATCTTTAGATGCGCCTTTTGCTATTAGAGAGGATAGATTATCTGTAATATTTAAAACTTCACAAATCATCTCTCTTCCCATATATCCAGTATCATTACACTCTTTACATCCTTCGCCTTTGTAAAAAATATAACTCTCTGGTAGAAGTTCACCTAGGCTTTCTATGATGGATGCTGGAACTTTTTCAATTATCTTACACTTAGTACAAATTTTTCTAACAAGTCTTTGTGCTTGGATAGCAACCAAGGCACCACTTATAAGATAGTTCTCTATTCCCATATCAACCATACGAGGTATTGCACTTATAGCATCATTTGTATGGAGCGTAGAGATAACCAAGTGGCCTGTAAGTGCAGCTTTAATAGCAATCTCGAGAGTCTCTTGATCACGGATTTCACCTATCATAATCTTATCTGGATCTTGTCTAAGAATAGATCTAAGTGCAGTTGCAAAGGTCAAGCCTATCTTAGGATTTACTTGAACTTGCTGGATAAGATTCATCCTATACTCTACTGGATCTTCAACCGTAATAACCTTGTCTTCTACATTTCTAAGTTCATTTAAAGCGCCATAGAGTGTTGTTGTTTTACCACTTCCTGTTGGACCAGTTACAAGTATGATACCAAATGGTACTTTAAGACCTTTTAGAAGTTTGCTATAGCTTAGTGCATCCATACCAGCATCTTCTAACCTTACAAGGGCTTTTTCTTTATCAAGAACACGCATAACTATAGACTCACCATATAAAATTGGGAGTGATGATATACGAAAATCATACTCTCTATCTCCAACTGTGCTTGAAAAACGACCATCCTGGGGTTTTCTTCTCTCAGCAATATCTAGGTTTGCTAGTAGTTTTAGTCTTGAAGCTAGTGGAGGGTAAATATCTTTTTCAAAGATAAAAATCTCTGCTAGTTTCCCATCTATACGACCACGAACTACACAGTTCATCTGGGTTGGTTCTATATGAACATCACTTGCTCTACTTCTAATACATGCTTTTAATATAACATCTATAAGTAGTAGAATAGAAGAAGCTTCTTGTTGTTCTTCTATAGAGCTTATTGAGTTTAACTCATCTCTTATTTTTTTTACTAAACCTTTTACACTATCTTTTAGCTCTACTTTAAAGAGATAAGATTGAATCTGTTTTTTTGTAGCTGTTGCTATTTTTATAACTTTTCTCGGAAAGACTCTTTGAAGAGCTTCTTGGGCTTCTATGTTTAGTGGATCATAAAAGGCTATGGTTACATACATATCATCTTGAGAGACTGGAAGTGCTGTATGCTTTTTGAGTTGAGCTAACGGAACATTGTTTGTAAGTCTGTAGTCCATATCTATAGAGTCTAAGTCTAAAAATGACAATTCCAACTCGCTAGATAGCTTTTGTAAAACTCTTTTTTCACTTATATAGTCATAATTGTCTATGATGGAGAGTTCATAAACACCATTTCTGATTCTCTCAACTATAAAGCGGATAAGTCTATCCATAGTCATAAAGCCAGATAGAGTAATATCTCTTAAGATCAGATCTGAACTAAGCCCTTTTGATAGCAGTCTATCTACCTGTGATTGCATAATAGATCCGTTAGCAAGTAAGTCGTTAGTTATTCTATCCATTTTAAATTCACTCTACCAATATATGTGTTTTTTTATAATTATTGTATCATAAAACTCTTCAATAACTATTTTTTTTAGTTTTTCATCATTTGTGAGATATAGCTTATATGTTAATTTTTCATCATTTTTATCTTCAAATAGGTAAACATCTCTTTGCTCATGAACACCAAGCTCGGCATAAAAATCAAAGACTTTAGAAAGTACATAATCAGTAGAGGGAAGTTTTAAAGATGATAAGTCATAGTTGTCAATGAGTGCATGATATAGAAGTTTTTTCTGCATTAATATGGTAGAGAGGTAAGCTGAATTAGCACGAGCTTCACTTGAAAACTTTAGCATAGCAATAGGTATAGCTAGCCTATCTATATAATCTGAATAAAGACAAGAAAAAGCATATAGTGAGATAAACTCTTCATCCTTTTTGTTGTACTTAAAACTATTAAAACCCATAGTACATGCCTCTTCAAACTTTTTGTTTTGATAAAGATTTAGCATATCTTGTTTTATATCTGCATGCAGATTAAAAGCTAAAAGTATAAATAAAATTATTTTCATCGAAATTTTCCTCTCTCTATCTCTTCTAATAGAGTTTTTGCTTGAGTTGATTTTGAATGCTCAATATATCTCTTTAGCGTTTTTGTAGCTTCATCTTTTCTATCGAGCTTAACTAAAGACTTTGCAAAGATTATCCAACTAGAATCTATATTGTCATTGATTCTATTTGTAATTAGAGCATAGTTATAGGACTGATTATAATTTTCAAGTTCATAATATTTTTTAGCAACAAAGAGACTAAGAGCAGGATTGTTGTTCTTTTCAAACCTTCGTATAACAAGGTTTATATCATCTTGAGTATTTTGTCTATGTATCTTTACTGGATTGCTCCTTTGGAGCTCTACTTCTTCAATAACAACAGAATCGGGCTCTTTTTTAGCAGGTTTTAAAACCTGCTTTTCTTTACTCTTTTTTGTTTTTATCTCTTTTTCTATTTTATTTTTATTTATAACCTTTTGGTAGTTAACATCATTAGAAGGTAGGCTATGTTTTATACTCGATATAAAGTTTAGTGAGGGAGTAAGAATAAGTCCTCGGTCTACTTTAGCCTCTATAGTTTCTTGCTTTTTTTCTATAGCTACTTTGGTAGTTTCATTTTTTTCATCTACTCCTTTAATAGGTGCATCTTTTGTTTGCTCTAGTTGAACTTCAAAAGTTTTTTGATTATGATGTGCTTTGTTGCTCTTAAAAATATCAGAGCTGTTAACAAATAAAACTACTATAAAAATTACACATAAACTTAGAGATATAACAAGATAAGGTAAAAAATTCTTTAGCTTATATGCTTTATATTTTCTTTCCAAATCATGCACATTAAGCATCTATAATCCCTGTATGAATAGCAGCCATTTCTATTATTTTTTTTGAAATTTCATTTGTTTTTATACTGCTTGGAGAGTTTTGCATATACCATGAGTATATGTCAAAAAGAGTATATAAAAGTTTGTTAGTCTCTCTATAGTTTCCTTTTGTTAACTTATGTACTAAGTTGACATTAGTTTTATTAAACATATTTGCACTATCAAAATAGTTTGCTTTCATAAGTTTTTTTTGTATATAAATTTTGAGCTCTTTGTTTGAAGCATTTTCTAGCTCTATAGTCTCCCAAATTCTAGTCTTAAAATGCTCTTTTGCAATAAGGTCCTCTTTTTGTGTTTTGTGAAGTGTTATAACAAATTTTACACTCCTTGTATCTGAGAGGAGTCTAATCTTTTCCATCAAAACACTAGGATATAGTTGTGCTTCATCTAAAAGTACCAAAGGTACTTCAGGTTTATCATTACTATTTTCCTTTACTATACTCATAAATTGCGTAAAATTTAATTCTCCTTGATACTTCACATTAAAAAGATCTTGTGCAAGAGATTTTACAAATTCATTTTCATCAAGAATAGGGGTTTGGTATATTACTACTTTTTGCAAAGTTGAGAGATCATGGTAGAGTTTGTTTAAAAACATGCTCTTACCCGTACCTGGTTTGCCAAACAAAAGAATCATCTTTAGAGGTTTTTTAACCGAATCTTTTAAAGATTGGTATATTGTCGATACGCGATCTAGTTGAACATAGTCTTTTGCATTAACAGAGTCAAGAAAAACACTCTTAGAGCTTTCAAAGATGTTATTTTTCATCTTCCTCTTTCGCTAGTTGAATTTTCTTAGATTTTACTTCTGTTTGAATATCGGCTTGAAAACCCTTAGTAACATTTGAGACAGAGTTGTTTTTTATTCCAACTAGAGCGTCTGTTATACCTTCATATCCCAAATCAGACAAAGAAAGATTATTATTATCTTTTCTTATAATATGTGGCGTTATAACAATTACAAGTTCTGTAACTGTTTTGAGCTTATTTTCATATTTAAAAAGGTAATTAAGAATAGGAATATCACCTAAAATAGGAACTTTATTAACATCTATAGAGTCTGATGTAGTTATCAAACCACCAAGAATAATACGATCACCATCTTTAACTGTTACAACTGATGAGAGTTGACGACGGCTCAAATCTGGTGGCATAGTTCTCTCAGAAGATCCAGTATCTATAAAGGTACTACTTATTGTTTCAGAAAGAGAGGGATTAATCTTGAGTGTAACTGCATTCTCTTCTGAAATTTCAGGAGTTATATCTAAAAGAACACCTGCAAAAACTGATTGGACATCCTCACTTGAACTTTGGGTGCTTTGTGTTCCTACCAGTGTCTCAGTGCTTCTTATTTTATAAAAATACTCTGTTCCTGCAGTTATGAGAGCTGGTTGATTGTTAAGAGTTAAAACCTTTGGATTTGAAATAGAGCTAACATCACCTTGGGTTTTAAGAAATTTTATAACCTCATTTAAACTGCCTTTTGCTGACAACTGAAATGCATGAGCAGTATTGACAGCTTGATCCCCCATTTGGTCAAATGATGTAGTTCCTAAGACACCACCTTCATTAGTTAGTTCGATTAGATTATTTTTGCTAATATAATCAAAACTCATATCTATATTTTGAAGTTTATAAAGTTGTGACCAATCAACTCCAGTAGTTTTACCCTCGCTCATGGTAACTTGTAGCAACTGTACATCAATTAAAACTTGAAGCTCAACTTTTTCTTGAAGATTTTTAAGATATTTCTCCAGCCTCTCTAACTGTTTAAGAGTTGCAGTAACTGTGATAATTCCTGCATTTTTATTTATAATTGGAGCCTCTGCTTTATATCTATCTTGTGGTACATTTAAAATTTGTTGTAACTCTAAATCTAGCTCATGCCAAAATTGAACTTCATCTGTACTTTCAATCTTCATCCCAGACTTGCCAGCATCGCCACCACCTTTTGAATCTTCATTTGTACTTGAAACAGTTCTAGTAGTTGCCTTTCCTGCTCCCTCAGAAGAGAGAGTTATATCTGTATTTGACTCACCTTTTCTTTGTGATAGAATATAATCTATGCTAAACATTTTTGTGTTTAGGTATGAGATTCTAAGGATATTATTTTCAAGAGTATATGTAAGGTTATTCTCTTTTAGTATAATATTTAAGACTTCATTTATAGTTAGATTTTTTAAGTTTGTCTTATTTAATGAACTCCTTAAAAACTCTTGGGCATGAGGATCTGTTACAACGATACTAAACTCACACTCATCACTAAGTTGTTCTATAAAATCTATAATCTTTGTATCTTTTGTAGAACTTATGCTAAAGAGCTCATAAGAACAATCAGCATTTAAGCTACTTGATAAAAGAAGTGTAAAAAGTGACCCGTAAACTATTTTTTTAATAAATTTCATTCTCTTATCCTGTTTTATTTGAATTTTAGATTTTTATTTTGGTCGTTAGTTGTAAGAACTAACTTTTTTTTGCCTTTTGTTAAAACAACATTCGTTCTTGTTATGCTTGATACCATAAAACCTGCTATATTTTGATCTACTCTATACCACTCTCCATTTATTAGTGCAGAGTTGTTTATAATAGCAGTAAGTTTCATGGGTTTAGGTCCCTTTTTTATAGTAGCATCAGAAGACTTTCTAATACTTGATTTGGCAACATTAGTTGCTTTTTTGTTTTTTGCCGACCCTTTTTTATAGAATATAAAAGGGTCTTGCAACTTTAGAGTTTCAGAATTGTTCATTCCAACTCTTGCCGGCTTGATTGCATCTACTTGGGTATCAACCCACGATAATTCATTTGCACTAAGTGTAACTTGAAAAAGTAAGAGAGATGCAGTGATGATTTTGTATGCCTTCATTAGTATGTAATCCCCCAAACTGAAATAGATAGATTTGTATCTAGTCTCTTATTTGCTTTTATCCCTAGTTTATGAATGTCTACCACTAAGTCACTCTGTTCTAGTGAGTTTATAAACTTAAGTGAGTTTTTATAGTTTGCGGTTGTTTTTAAATCTATATCTAGAATATGCCCAAAAGCCTTGTTAGTGCTTGCATATTCATTTGTAAAGTCTATGATTTTAATACCATATTTTTTGGCATTAGTAGAGATAGAGTGTAGATATTCACCCCAAACTCTCTCATCATAAATGAGTGAAGAGATAGTCTCTATTTTACTTTTGATATATGCGTTGTTCTCTTTATATATCTCAAGATCACGATTTAGTCTTTTAATCTCATGGTCTAAGCTAGCTATTTTACTCTCTGGATTTATCTGCAAGTAAGCTTTATCGGCATTTATTTTAGAAGTAATTTTGTTTATCTGATCATTTTTTTCTTTAAATGCGGCTTCTGAACTATCCCAAAAAAGAAGATATGAAAATGCAAAAATTACACTAAAAATCATAATATATGTCATATATATATCTTTTTGACTTTTATTTTTAAAAGAAGCATCTATGCTTTGTAAGTAGTCTTCGATATTTATTTTCATAATATAACCACCTTTAGCTCACTAAAGTACTGATTTGGATCATTTTTAAGCTCTATGCGTCTTAGAAAAAAGTCATATTTTCCTTCATATACTTTTGTTAAGTACTCTACCATCTGAGTTATCTTTTTGTCTTTTTTAGAGATCAGATTTAGTGTAAAAATTTTTTTGTTTTTATCTTCATCTTCTTTATAAGTTATAGAGTCTACTTTTATTCTAAACTTATTTAAATCTTTTGTAAACATAGATAGTAGTTTTGCTTTCATAGGATAGTTCACTTTAACATCGTGAATCTTTACAAGAGTTGCTTTTTTTTCTGCATAATTATCTTTTTGCTTTTTAAGAAGAGCAAAAACTTTTGCTTTATCTGCTTCTTTATTTTTAATAATCGCTTCTCTTGTGATTTTTATATTGTGAAGCTCTGCGTACTCTGCTTTTAGTAGTTCATATTGCAAATTTTGTGCATATGTTAATGTCCAATATGTAAAAGGGTATAAAAAAGCAATAATAAAAGAAGCAACGCTTAAGATGACTAGCTTACCACTCTCTCTTTGCATAAACTCTGGAGGTCTATGATATGGTGTAAAATTACAGTTATATTTGTGCTCTTTTGGTAGTGTTGCATAAATATGCATCAAAGAGTGAAGTTGGTCTATGTAAATATTATCGCTCTTTAACCCATAATCAAATTCATAACTGCTAGACTCAACACCAAGTTCTACCTCACTCATCTCATCTAATTTTGTGATAGTTTGAACTTGAGAGTCTATATATATATGCTCTATCTTTTTTAGTTCATAAGCCCTTTTTACATAAGTTAAAATATCACTAATGTTTGCAAATATCTCTTTATAGAGCTTTATAAAATAATCTTTATAATCACTAAGAGTATCTTTTAAGTTATGATTGCTAAGAAAATCCATAAAATCTTCATACAAAACTCTCTCACCATAGAGTTCACAAAATCTCTCATACATCTGTAAAAATGAAAAGTTTATAGATTTTGTATATAGAAATTCTTGTTCATTATATATCGTAATAGAAGCATCATTTTCTTGAAAATATATAAAAGCATTTACACCATTAGACTCTACAATCTCTTTTTCATAGAGAGATTTAAGTAGCAAAGGAGAGGGGATGATGGTGTCTATATACTTAATTTTCGAGACAACATTAGCAAATGTTTCTTCAATTTCTAAGGGGTCAACTATAAAGACATGGAAGTTTCTGTCATTTTCATCAAGCGAGTTAAATGTTTCTATGAACTGTATCTTATAACTTACCGCTTGGTCAAGCGCTAATTCATCGTAAACCTTGCTGTTTATCGCATCATATAAATCTTCATCTGATATGTTTTTAGATATCGATATCTGCGATGTTATGAAACTTTTAGTATTTAGGTAAGAAATCGCGTATTGGTCTTTAGCGTATTTTGGCGAATTATTTTGAGAAAGGAAGCTAGATGCGCCACTAAAATAGCTCTCGTTGTATGGATTAACAGAAATCACACTTGAAAAAGAGTGTTTTGTTTTTTTCTTCATTACTTAAAATCCTATTTAAAGTAAGCCATTGCCATAGCATAAAATCTACCATCCCTGTAGAATTCTACCCTATATAGTTTTTGACTCTTATCAACAGAAAAGCTTTTATCTAAATTTTTTAGATTGATATCAACTCCAGTTTCACTGACATTTGATCTATAACCTATAACATTTACACGAAACTTACTGTCATCAACTATGTTAAAATCGTCAGTTACAAAAAAAGTTGAAGTAAAATCAACAGAATTTAACTTACCATCTATGATAACATCAAACTTTTCTCCACCATTTTTCATAATTTCAAAGTATTGAGGTCTTAATGTTGTAACTCTTTTATTGCCAATATAGACAACAAAATTGCCATTAATTTTCTTAACACTACCTAGTGGATGAGAAAACTCAAATACATTCTGCGTAGATTTTATCGGAATATAACTTAAGTAAGGTTTTATATCATGCAGATTTAATGATATATTGTTATTGATGTTTAAAATGCCATATTGTGAGAGTATTTTGCTAAGCTCTTTTTCATTTAAATCAAACTCTCTTTTATAGTCTATATCCATAATTTTCATAAACTCCTCTATGGCTAAGAGTTGATAAAAAACTTTTTGAGATAGAGTTGGAAGGTGTTTACTTGTCTCTATAGCAAAGGCTGGTGTATTGTTTGTAACTGCAAAATATGTAAGTGAGAGCTGCATAGCCTCATCTTCAAATTTTGTATTTGTATTTCTAACACCAAGAGTATGATGTTTTTTTATAAGTTTTTTATTTATGTTTTTTGTAACAATAGATGCTATAGAGTCAAGATTTCCAAACTCTTGAACTTGTTGGAGTCTGTTTTGATCTATTACGCAAGTTTGCCCCCATGCGTTTGGGTTGAAGATATTTCCTTGATGCTCTTTTCTATAAAAGCCATTTCCATCATGAAGGTTTAAAACCAAAGAGATGTTTTTTTCTAAAATAATCTTTTTAATCTCTTTTACAACCTTTTTGTCTTTATCGCTATCTTTGAGAAAAGAGAATTTCCTATTCATATCTCCATGTATGCCTCTTTGGTTGGCTTGAATGCTAGGTTTATTTAGATTTGGGACTATCCAAAGATTTTTAGAGAGTATCTTATAATGAGTTGCAAGAACAGAAGCTGCGAAGTATCCACCAGGTTCATCTCCGTGGATACCTCCAATAACTAATAGAGTAGTGTTTGAATCACTGTTTTGTTTTTTTATAAGTTGGACCTCTGAAGATGCACAGAGACTTATATATAAGAGTAAAAAAAAAGATACAAATAGCTTTTTGTATATCATTTTATTTTTCTGTTAAAATTTTCATCTTGTTAGACTCATCAAGTCTTACAATAAGTGTCTTGTCTCCACTAAATTCAAAAGTGTCTGATTTATAATACTCATAAAAAGTTATCTGATAAATATCTTTTGTATCAGGATATGGAACAACATTTATATCTTTAAATAAGATTGTTTTTTTCTCTATTTTTTTAAAGACTCTTGTTTTGTACTTTTTAAATCTATCAAAACCCATACCATCAAATCTTACAAACTCTTTTGCATAAAAATCAAGATAAGCATCTATATTATCATAGAGCCAACTATATCTCCAACTATAAAGTTCAGATAGAATCGAAATTAAAATATCTTTTGAGATGTCTTGTTTGACCTCATCGCCATTTATTATAAGAAGAGTGTTTCGCACGTCTATATTTTCATTTAAAACCTCTATACTAGGGTTGTCTATAGCTATACATCCTTGTGTGAACTCATCTCTGTCTTGTTCAGTTGGAAGACCATGTATCCAGATACCATAGCCATTTTTACCTCTGTACTTATCATACTCATTTGGATATGAAGTAACAAAAGCGAGAGGTCCATAAAATGAGTCAAGTTTATTTTCTTTTGTAAGTTTCTTTGTTATCTTATAAATACCAACAGGAGTTTTTAAATCTCCCTCTTTAATCTTGTCGCCTTTTTCTTTTCCAGTGTACGCACTATACTTTTTCTTTAACTTATAGGTATTGTTAGCATCTTTGGAATACAAAGCTAGACTCGATAAGTTTTTGTTGCATGTTAAAATATTTTTATAAGACTCTATATAACCAAAAGTATTGTCTGTGTCTTTTAAGTGCTGGCTCCAGTAAACTTTACTTGTAAGTTCTAAATCCATATGCTTCTCAATATTATCAATCCCATTTAAACGATAATTAGTGAGTAAATCACTAGCAAAGACAGAGATGCTAATAAGTACCAACAAAACTATTTTCATGATATATATCCTATTTCTTCAAGATAAGATTTGTCTTTAGACCAACCTTTTTTAACAACTACTTCTAAATTCAAGTAGGTTTTTTTACCACTCAAACGCTCTATTTTTTCTCTAGCTGAGGAGGATATTCGTTTGATGGAATTTCCAGCTTTTCCTATGATTATGCCTTTTTGTGACCCTTTTTCTATGATGATAGTAGCATGTATACTATCAAGCCCTTTTTCTTCTTCTATAGAGTCTATGAGAACATCAGACTCATACGGAATTTCATCACTAACATTTTCAAAAATTGCCTCTCTTATGAAACCCGCATAGATATCACGCACAAGCTCGCTTGTTAAATCCTCTGGATCATAAAGAAAAGGTGACTCTGGAAGATGTTTAGAGATGATTTTTAAGAGATCTTCATGACCTACTTTTTTAGAGATACTCACAGGGATTAAAGCTTCAAACTCATTCCCATACTGGTTATATGAGTCTATCTTTTTAAAGAGTTTTGCTTGATTTACTTGGTCAATCTTACTAAGAACTACAATGTGTTTAACCTTAGAGTTGTTTAATTTTAAAAACTTCTCATAATGCTCTAGTGAGTCAGTCACAGGAGCAAGGTAGACGATAAGGTCACAATCACCCATAGCTTTTAGTGCTTCATCGAGCATAAACTGATTTAGTATCTTCTCTCTTTCATGAAGACCAGGAGTGTCTACAAAAATAATTTGAGTATCATTGTGCATCACTATAGCGTTTGAGCGTTTTCTAGTAGCGTTTGCTTTTTGACTAACCATAGCTATGTTTTCACCCAAAAGTGAGTTCATAAGTGTGCTTTTTCCAGCATTTGGACGCCCAATAAGAGATACAAAGCCTGCTTTTGTCATATGTTAATTGCCTTTAATAAAATCATCTTTTGTGATTATAGTATATAACGAGATAGATTGTCATCTTCGACAATAAGATCTAGTTTTTCATGTACAAGTTCGCTCTTTATTACAAACTCTTTGCCTTTGTGTTCATCAGCGTTAAAGCTAACATCTTCTAAAATCCTCTCTAAGACTGTATGAAGCCGTCTAGCACCAATATCCTCAGTTATCTCATTTGCACGATGCGAGAGTTTTGCTATAGCCCTTATGGCCTCATCTTCAAAAACAAGTCTTACATCTTCTACCCCTAGAAGAGCCTCATACTGCTTTAAAAGCGAGTTGTGCGTTTGAGTTAGTATCTTATAGAGAGTCTCCTCAGTCAGAGACTCAAGCTCAACTCTTAGTGGAAATCTACCTTGAAGTTCTGGTATAAGATCACTTGGTTTTGTCACATGAAAAGCACCAGCTGCGATGAAGAGAATATGGTCGGTGTTTATAACTCCATACTTAGTGGTAACACTACTTCCCTCAACTATAGGCAGCAAATCTCTTTGAACTCCCTCTTTACTTGGATCATTCCTGCCCTGTGACTTTGAACTGATGGCGATTTTATCTATCTCATCTAGAAATATAATGCCACCATCCTCAGCTCTTTTAAGTGCCTCAGCATTGATGCTATTCATATCTAAGAGTTTGTTACTTGCCTCAGTTCTTAAAATAATCTTTGCATCCTTAACGCTTAGTTCTTTTTTCCTATCTTCTTTATTCATAGAATCAAAGATTTTAGAAAATGACTCTTGAACTTTTGCCATCTCAGGAGGAAGATTTGTATCACTAAACTCTACATGTATCTTATCAACTTCAAGCTCGATAGTTTTGTCATCCATCTCGCCATTACTAACTCTTCTCTCCATTGCTTCTAGAAGTCTTTGATAGTCATCTTTTTTACTCTCACTTGCACCATCTGGTAGCGGAGGGAGAAGTTTTTCTACTATCTTGTTTAGTACATAGTTATCTATCTTTTCTTTGTTTTGTTCTTCTTTTTCCTCTTTTACAATAGAAATAGAAGCGATAACTAAATCACGAATCATAGACTCAACATCACGACCAACAAAACCAACCTCAGTGTACTTGCTAGCTTCAACTTTGATAAAAGGCACTTTCATCATCTTTGCAAGTCTTCTTGAGATCTCAGTTTTACCAACGCCAGTAGAACCTATCATAAGAATATTTTTAGGCATTATCTCGCTTTGAAGTTCTTCGCTTAACTGCATCCGTCTATATCTAGTTCTAAGAGCCAAGGCTATGGTCTTTTTAGCATCTCTTTGTGAGATTACATATTGGTCAAGATATTCTACTATCTCTTTTGGAGTTAAGTTCACTGAGTATCCCCTTGAAGTGTTAGTACTTTTATGTTGTGATTTGTGTAGATGCAAAGGTCTGCAGCTATTGAGAGGCTCTCACGAATCAGCTCTTCTTCATCTAGATTTGAATGTTTTTTCAGAGCTCTTGCAGCTGAGAGAGCGTAGTTTGAGCCACTTCCGATGGAAGCAATCTCTCCATCTTCTGGTTCAACGACATCGCCATTTCCAGTGAGTATAAAAATATGGTCATTGTTTAAAACTATCATCATAGCTTCTAACCTTCGAAGCACTTTATCTTTTCT
Organism: Sulfurimonas hongkongensis; assembly: GCF_000445475.1. Classification (NCBI taxonomy): domain Bacteria; kingdom Pseudomonadati; phylum Campylobacterota; class Epsilonproteobacteria; order Campylobacterales; family Sulfurimonadaceae; genus Sulfurimonas; species Sulfurimonas hongkongensis. The sequence continues at coordinate 364,635 of NZ_AUPZ01000002.1, read as the reverse complement.
CCAAGCTTTAGAAAACTCAATAACAGACTTTAAAATATCGCCCTTTTTATCCTCTAAAAACTCTTCAAACATATCAAAAAGATTAAAAGCATCAGCTGTACTTCCCGCAAAACCAGCAAGAATTTTGCCATTATGAAGTGTGCGAATTTTTGTAGCATTTGCTTTTAAGACAGAATTTCCAAAAGTAACCTGTCCATCTCCACCAATAACAGCTTTGCCCTTGCCCTTATAGGCAAGTATCGTAGTAGCATCAAACATAATATAGGTCTCCTTGAGGAGGAACAAGTCCCTCCTCAATTCCTCTCACTGAAGCTTCGCTTGTCGGCGAGAAAAAGTCATATCTGTCTCCTTTTGCTAAAGCTATCATATCTACTCTCCCTGAACATCCACATGAAGTTTTGCGTGTATAGCGTGACCTAGCTTTAAGTCAAGCTCATGCTCACCTACAGTTTTGATGGCAACTTTATCAGTTATATGCTTTTTATCTATCTCAATGTTGTGTTGATCAAGAAGTGCCTGAGCTACTTCATCCTTAGTTATTGCACCAAATAGACTACCATTTTGGCCTACCTTTTTAGTTATGATAATTTCTAACTTATCAAGTTTTTTAGCCATCTCATTTAAACTAGCTATCTCGGCAGCTTCATCAGCAGCTTTTTGTGCTTCATCGGCTCTATGTTGTTCTAAAATTTCAGTAGTAGCATGTTTAGCAAAGCCTTTTGCTATAAGAAAATTTTTTCCATAGCCATCTTTTACCTCTTTAACTTCGCCTCTTTTTCCTAAACTTTTTACATCTTTAATCAATAATACTTTCATATAATTTTCCTTAAATTTTTTATCTTACGATCTCTCCACCATAAGAGACTATTCCACGAGTTAAGTTTCCTATATTTTTGTACCCCATATCATTTAGTATCCTTGCACAGTGAGCTGAGCGACTTCCTACATGACAGTATAATATGATATTTTCATCCTTAGAGAGTTTTGCATCATCTAGCACTTGAAAAAAACTACTTGTTGGCACTAGCGCGTCAGCTCCAGCTATATGACCCATCTGCCACTCCATGTGTTCGCGAACATCTATAAGTTTAAACTCTACCATACCTATCTCTCTAGCTTCTAACAGTGAGAGCAGCTCTTCGCCGTCTAGTTCAGCTTGATTTACAAGCAGTTCACATTCATCTTTAGTTAAACCACGGGAATGAGTATGGATTATCTCTTCCATTCCCATCTCTAAACGCTTTTTTGTAGCATACTCTGGTGTACAATAGATACCACAGTGACAAGCTCCATCTTTAGGAATCTCATACTCTATAGCAGGTTTGCAAGGGCAGATTCTATCATCAACACTTTTTGGTTTTTCACCACTATTGTCGACCATAAAACATGGACAAAATCTTTTGCCATACATCATCTTGTTTCTTGCAAGACCTAGCTGCACACCCTCGTTCACTTCAGCTTCTGGATTATACTCCCATCCAAACTTAGATATGACTTTGTCTGTAAAGTCTATAGTTCTTTCTAACTCAGCTTGAAACTCATCAGAGTCTATGTCTATCTTTATTATGCTCATACGCTTAGCCTTTGCTTATCTGTTTTTTCTAGCTTTACCTTCGATGATAAATCTTAGAGCATTTAGTTTTATAAAGCCCTCCGCATCCTTTTGGTTATATACTTCATCTTCTTCAAAAGTTGAATACTCTTCTGAGAAAAGTGAAACGTTAGAGCTTCTTCCAACAACTATTATATTGCCTTTATATAGTTTTAGACGTACACTTCCCTCTACAAATTCTTGAGACTTATCAATAGCCGCTTGGAGCATCTCTCTCTCAGGGGAGAACCAAAAACCATTATAGATAAGTTTTGCATATCTTGGCATCATCTCATCTTTTAAGTGTGTAGCTTCGCGGTCAAGCGTGATGGACTCCATAGCTCGATGAGCTTTTAACATGATAGTTCCACCCGGAGTCTCATAGCATCCACGAGCTTTCATTCCAACAAAGCGGTTCTCAACAATATCTATACGACCGATGCCATGCTTTGAGCCTAACTCATTTAGAGTTTTAAGCATTGTAGCTGGGCTTAACTCTTCGCCATTTAGTGTAATTGGATCACCATTTTTATAACCTAGTTCAATATACTCAGCTTCATCAGGAGCATTCTCAGGTGAATTTGACCATAACCACATACTCTCCTCTGGTTCCGCACTAGGATCTTCTAAGATGCCACCCTCGTATGAGATATGAAGTAGATTTGCATCCATTGAATAGGGTGATTTATTACCTTTTTTCTCTATAGAGATGCCATGCTTTTTAGCATAAGAGAGTAGTTTTTCTCTTGAGTTTAAGTCCCACTCTCTCCATGGAGCTATGATAGTTAGAGTTGAATCTTGGCTTAGGTAACCCATCTCAAAACGAACTTGGTCATTTCCTTTTCCAGTTGCACCATGGCTAACACCATCAGCACCAGTGATTTTGGCAATTTCGGCTTGTCTCTTTGCAATAAGTGGGCGAGCTATAGAAGTTCCTAGTAAATACTCTCCCTCATAGATGGTGTTTGCTCTAAACATAGGATAAACATAGTCTTTTACAAACTCTTCTCTTAAGTCATCGATAAAGATATTTTCAGGTTTGATACCAAACTCTAAAGCCTTTTTTCTTGCAGGTTCTAACTCTTCGCCTTGACCTAAGTCTGCTGTAAAAGTCACAACTTCACAGCTATACTCATCTTGTAGCCATTTTAAAATAACACTAGTGTCTAGTCCGCCAGAATAAGCTAAGACTACTTTTTTAACTTCTTTTTTCATACTAAATGTCCCTTTTGCAAAATAAATGTCGCGAGTTTACAATAAAAGAGATTAAAAACGGGTTAGCAAATTGTGTAGTGTAGATTTATGCGAAGAGTGTTTGATTCAAAAGGGAGTTTAACACTTTTACCCTTTTGAGTCAAAGAGTATACCAACCACTTCTTGCATCTTTGGAAGAAATTCCATAGCTTGTTCAGCTGGAAATCGTCTGATCATTTTGTTAGTTTTTTCTTCTATGACAGAGACATAAAAGATATCATCTCTATCAACACCAAACTTGATATCTGTGCTAATAGGCGACATCGCTTCATTTAGTTGTTTGACTAACTCTTCAACTTGTTCTTTTGAGTTAATCTTTACATCTGTGTTAGAGCTCTCTTTTTGGATCTCCTCCACCAAATCAACCTGTTTAGGTTGTTCAACCTCAGTTGGCATTTGAGTTGATCCTCTTCCTTGAGTCTCTTGTATATCTGTTTGTAATTGTTGTTGTCTTGCAACATTTGCTACGCCATCCATGACTTGCTCCTTATATAAAGAATACTATAAATATTATATCGGCACATAAATAGATGACTTTAATAAAAAAACACAAATTTATCAAATATATTTTAAAAGCTTCCAAAAGTATGATAATCTTTCACGCATGAACGACTACATAGAACTACTAAAATCAGAACCCATCTTTAAAAGATTATCAATCATTCAACTTATTGCATATTTTGGTGCTTGGTTTAGTAATATAGCCATCTATACACTACTTTTAGAGCTTGATACATCAGCAGCAATTATAGCATTTGTAGCGATGCTTCACTTCTTAGCAGGAGTTATTCAAGCTCCTTTTTCAGGTTCCATCATTGATAGTTTTAAGCCTAAGAAGATTTTACTTATACTTATAACTATAGAGATTTTTGCAACATTTTTTTTAATTTTTGTAACCTCTTTAGATGATATGTGGCTTCTGTATATTTTGATATTTTTAAAGATGGCAGCTGCTAGTTTTTACTTTACAACAGAGATGTCACTACTTCCTAAGATTTTAAGGGGTAAAAAACTCCAAAAAGCCAACGAGCTTCACTCCATCATCTGGTCACTCTCATACACTCTAGGTATGGCAACAAGTGGTTTTTTTGTCTATTATTTTGGAGTTAAAGCCGCTTTTATTATAGATGCTATGATGTTTGTTGTTGGTTTTGTTTTGCTTAATAGCTTAAAAATAGATATAAACATAATAAAAACAGATGAAAATATTTTTGAGATGATGAAAGACACTTTTAGATATATAAAAAGAACCCCACAAGCCTTGCATCTGATGATAATCCACGCTTTTGTAGGGCTAACCGCTTTTGATGCACTAGTAGTTTTGATGGTGGATCAGTTCTATGCAAGTATCATAGCTAGCTCATTAGCTCTTGGTCTTCTTCACTCTGCCCGTGCAGTTGGTTTAGTAATAGGGCCGATGCTAATTAGCAAATGGGTAAATAACAAAACTCTAGTTTATGTCTTTATGGCTCAAGCTATAGTGGTTTGGCTTTGGGCTGTTTTGATGAGGGACTTCTATCTCTCACTTTTTGCTAGTGTTCTTGTTGGTTTTTTTACTACAACTCTTTGGTCTTACACTTATACTCTTTTACAAAAAAATATAGAAGAGAAATATTATGGACGGATGGTTGCATATAATGACATGCTTTTTTTAAGCTCAGCCGCTTTTGTTTCATTTATGATAGGTTTTTTAGCTACACATGACCTTTCTCTACAGAGTATAGCAACTCTTATGGGTCTTGGTTTTGTTTTTGGTGGGTTATATTATAGATGGATTTTAAAAACACAAACTATTAAGGATGTAAGTGATGATTTATAATTCAAGTATCGGAGAGATTGATCTATCAAAGTTGACTAGGCTTTATCCAGCTGCAGTTGTAGAGATGCAAGGCGATGAGGCAGAGATGAGCTTAGAGTGGATAGAGATGAATGAGGGTAAAGTAAACCTAAAAGAGTATATATTGGTCTTTGACTTTACACCTCCAAAAGAGGAGATAAAGGATAAAAAAACTCTTCATTTTAAAACAAAAGCTGAGTTAATTAAAACTATGCAAGAGGTAGCACAATTTTTTCAACCCTAATCTCCAATGACACAAAAAGAGTTTTTCGTCTAGCAATTCCAGCGGCACTAAAACATCTTGTAGATATTTTACAAATTCTTATAGATATGCTTATGGTGGGCATGATTAGCGTCTCAGCACTTGCCGCTGTTGGTCTTAGTATGCAGTTTATGATGATTATAAATGTTTTGATGACTCTTTATGTGGTTGGTGGAAATGCTATTATAGCTCGCTATATTGGGCAGGGTAGAAAAAAAAGAGCATCAGCACTACTTTATGGGCTTGGGCTTTTTGCTATATGCTTATCTATTTTTGTAAGCATTGGCGGATATTATGGAAGCTCTTATATCTATGAACTTATGGGAGCATCTTTAGATGTAATACTGCTTGGCTCAAAATATTTTGAAATTCTATCACTTGGCATTGTGCTTATATTTTTGGATAATCTTCTCTACAATGCGCTCTCTGCGGCAGGAGACACTTCAAGCTCACTATATATAAAACTCTTCTCAGCTGCTGTTAATGCTTTTTTTAACTATGTACTTATCTTTGGTCATTTTGGCTTTGATGCTTATGGGATTGAGGGAGCTGCAGTTGCAACCTTGATATCTTATTTTTTGAGTATAGTAGCCTACTATTTTCTTCTAAAGAGACCTAGCTCAAAACTAAACTTTATCCCCATCATCAAAACAGATGATATTATAAGAGCGCTAAGAGTTGGCTGGAGTGCAGCGTTAGACCGCGGAATCTCTAGTATCTCTTTTTTGGTTTTTGTCTCTATCATTGCAGCGTACGGAACAGCGGGACTTGCTGGTTATCAAGTAGGGCTTAGAATAGAGGGTATAGCTTTTATGCCAGGTTTTGGTTTTTCTATAGCTGCCATGGCTCTAGTTGGTCAAAATATTGGAGCAAATGACAAAATAAGGGCTTATAATATGGGAGTAATAAGTGGACGGATAGCCTATGTGTTTATGGGGAGTGTGGGCGTTTTCTTGATTCTATTTCCAGAATTTTTAGTCTCATTTTTTACAGAAGATGAGCTTACTATTGTAGTTGCATCTCAGTACCTTATACTTGTAGGTTTAGCTCAAATTCCTCTTGCTATAATGTTTGTTTATTCTGCAGCACTTAGAGGTGCAGGGGCTACTAAGACAACTCTAAAGATTAACTTTTGGTCTTTGTGGCTTTTTAGAGTTTTACCATCGTATATAGCCTATAAAATGGGATTACCTTTGGTAGCTATATTTATCATTATGAATATAGAAACTCTTTTAAAAGGGATTATATATTGGTATATTTACCAAAAAAAAGAGTGGCTATATACGAAAGTTTAAATGAAAAATGTTACAATGTGTCTCAAAAATGAAAAATAACAACAAAGAGTCATAGTGAATACACCACAAAAGACAAAACAAAAGACACTTCTACTCTCTACAAGTGTACTCCTAGTATCGTGGATAGTGGGTTATCTTTTTTTAAATTATCAATTTACTAATTCTATAAATAAAGAGCTTGAAAAGATTAGTCAATCTATTCAAAAACTCTTTAAAGCAAAGCTAACTGCACAGAGCATGGCACTATCTCTTAAGCTCGATGAGATAGTTAGCTCAGATGGTTTAGCTAAAGCAGTAGCTCAAAGAGACTATCAAAAGTTAGATGCAATAATTACTCCATACTATAAACGACTAAAAAGAGTAAACAAAGAGATAAATATACTTACATTTCGCTCTGCTAATGGCACTACAATCTATCGTGCACACAAAAGAGAGTTTAGAGGTGATAAGCTTAATAAAAAAAGAACACTTATAGTAGATACTAACAATATGCAAAGATCTTTTAACGGTTTTGAAGTTGATAATCTTGATATGAGTTATAGGATTACACAAGCTGTATTTTATAAAAATAGGTATGTTGGAAGTGTCGAACTTGGAATCTCTCCAAAATACTTTGTCCAAGACTTAAACCTTATTTTTGATATAGAGATTGGTTTAGCTATTAAAAAACCTATATCTGAGTTGATTGTTGAAAACGATAAAGTTTCTATAGATAAAGACTATACTTTAGTGCGAGGAAGCCAAAACCTAAAGAATTACTTTAGAGATAGAGAATCTACACCTAATTTCAAGGTAAACATGGATATTCCTCTACAAAATCATCTAAACCAAACCTTGGGTTACCTTGTAGTTGGTCTTGATATTTCAGGCATTGTTAGTCAAAACAGAGACTTTATGTATAAGCTTCTTTTTATCGGTGTCTTCGTAGCAATACTGCTTGTTATTGTGCTACATAAGAGTTTTAACATGATGTTAGAGCATTTTAAAAAGCAAGTCTTTACAGATCACCTAACAGGTTTAAAAAATAGACAAGCATTAAATACTAAACTCTACTCAGGAGAGGCTTATGTTTTGATACTTAGTAACATTAAAGAGTTTAGACTTTTAAATGAGATCTATGGTATTGATGTTGGAAATGAAGTTTTAATTCAAGTAGCCAATGAGCATGAGAGGTTTGCAAAAGCTAACGGCTTTAGTTCATATAGGATATCTGCAGATGAGTATGTACTTCTTAGAGAAGAGAAAAATATTCAGGTGGATGTCTATAGCGACATACTAGATAGACTCCATCAAAAGATAAATGCACTCTCTATCTATGTACCTCTTATTGAAGAGACTCTAAGAGTGGAGATATACTCAGGAGTCTCATTTGATCATGAGCTCTCACTTGAACAGGCTCAGATGGCTATAAAAAAGGCTAAAGAAAAAGCACTTCCATATCTGGCTTATTCGCAAAATGTAGATAGTAAAAAAAGCTCACAGCATATACTGGGTATGAAAAAAATTATTAGACATGCATTGGATAATAAAAATGTTATCCCATTTTTTCAACCCATCACTGATAGAGATGGAGTTATAGTTAAGTATGAGGCCCTAGTTCGTATCATAAACTATGAACATGGTAGGAAGAACATAATATTTCCAGATGATTTCTTACCAGTAGCAATCAAGAGTGGTTTATATATAGATGTAGCACGTGAAGTACTCTCACAAGCACTAGATGTTTTTGCTAGAAGATCTGAAAAGATCTCTATAAACCTTTTGCCAAATGATTTTTTTAATTACTCTTTAATGGATAAGTTAGTAGAGTTGATAGCTACTTTTGACACACCGCAAAAAATTGTTTTAGAGATTACTGAACAAGAGGGTGTTGAGGATTTTGATAGACTTCATAGAGCTATAAAAGAGTTTAGAAGACAAGGGGTTCTAATAGCAATAGATGATTTTGGAAGTGGTTATGCAAACTATGCTCATATCTTAAAGATTAGACCAGACTACTTAAAAATAGATGGATCACTCATTAAAAATATCTTAGAAGATCATGAGTCACAAATCTTAGTAAGGAGCATCATCCGTTTTGCAAAAGATCTAAAAACAAAAACAATAGCAGAGTTTGTAGAGAACAAAGAGATTTATGAGCTACTTAAAGAGTATGGAGTTGATGAGTTTCAAGGCTACTATTTTGGTCGCCCTAAAGATTTAATAAACAGTTACAAAGAGATAGAGATTATATGAAATTACAAGAAGAGATAATAAATATCATACAAGAAAATAAAAATCTTGTGGAGTATAAAAATAACCAAATTATTATTTTAAAAAAAAGACTAAGGGATAGTGTTTATAAAATAATTGATGACACACAAGATGCAAAAGAAGTACTAAGGTTTTCTATAAAAAAAGCACTGCAACTAAAGCAGAGTGACATAGTTGTAATCAAAAAAGACCACATATTTATAAAGATTTTTGATATTGAGAAAAAGAAAAAGATAACCAAAAGTGATGCCAATACTGTAGCTAGTAGATTTAACGGTATAGATGAGAGTGAACTAAAAGAGTTTTATAAAGAATTTTTTTCAAAAGCGGAGAGTAGGAAGTTTTTTAACTTAATAGTTAAAGAGTTTACAAGAAAATTCTTTTTAGAAGAGAAGATAGATAATGATAGGTACGAGAAGTTTGTTTTTTCTTATGTGCAAGCCATTATTATGCAAGAATTAGTAAATGAGTTTGACCATTGTGAGGAATTTTTAAGAGGTTTTAGTGGATATATTTTTAGGATACACTTTAACGAAGTTTTTGAGGGTATAGCAGAATTTATGCTATATGAAATCTCAAGATCAAACGACTATATGGTTGAGTTTTTAAAATATTATTCGCTAAATATCATCATAGTAGATGGTTATAAATATAAAGTTCCACTCTTGCTAACTGAAGAAGGAATGAAGTGGAATGTAGTCTCTATGCTCTCAGTTGCTAAGGTTTATATCAGAACAAAGATATCTATAAAAGAGATAAAAGAGTATGCAAGAGGATTAGATAAAAGGATGCAAGAATTTTTTGTAGATGGCATTTCGCCAGTAGATTACAACAAAAAGTGCAAAGATGACAGAAAAAAACTCACAGAACTCTTAAGAGCTGAGTCTAGAGTACTTCAAGATATGATAGATGATATATATGGCATCAAAGATCCAAAAGAAAAAGAGCAGTTTCGAATAGAGATAGATGAGCAAAAGCAAGAGATAAAAGATATAAAAAAAACCATAGAAAATATCTTAGCTAAAGAGATAAAAAGAGGGACACTTGAAAAGTACTTAAAACTAGAGCGAGAGATGGATAGTATTTTAAGAGATATAAAAGCTCAAGAGAAGATTTTAAAACAAAATACGGACTCATATTTATCTATAAAAAAATCACTTGTAAAAGCTCTAATATCAAAAAAACAGCGTATATAAATATTTTTTGAGATAGGATTTTGCTATGAATAAAGAAGAATATAAAAAAGCAGTTGAACTTTTAAATCTATACTCTCATCACTACTATGTTTTAGATGATGCCCTCACGACTGATGAGGTTTACGATAAGCTTTATCATAATGTTTTGGAGTATGAACTTGCAAATAGCGAAGAAGTTTTAGAAAATTCTCCTACGCAAAGAGTAGGTGACATAATTTCTAGCGGCTTTACAAAAGCCTCTCATCTTTCTCGTATGTGGTCACTTGAAGATGTTTTTGACTCTGATGAACTTGCTAAGTGGCTCACAAAAACTTACAAACTCGATAGCAAGATCTCTTTTTATTGTGAGCCAAAGTTTGATGGCGCCTCACTAAATCTCATCTATGAAGATGGAGTGTTAACTAAAGGTATTACCCGCGGAGATGGTGAAGTTGGAGAGCTTATAACTCAAAATGTAAAAACCATTCGCTCAGTTCCTCTTAGCATAGAGCATAAAGAGCGTGTAGAGATTCGTGGCGAGGTTGTTATCTTTAAAGACGAGTTTGAAGCTATAAATGAGGCAAGATTAAAAAACGGTGAAGCACTCTTTGCAAATCCTAGAAATGCAGCAGCTGGAAGCCTAAGACAACTTGATGCAAGTATCACAGCTTCAAGAAACTTAGTTTTTTTGCCATATGGAGTAGGAGAAAATTCGCTAGAGTTTAGACTGCTAAGCGATATGATGGACTACATATATGAACTGGGTTTTAGAAAACCACCTCTAAGAAAAACATGTGCTGGGTTTGATGAGATAGAGTCTATATATAAAGAGATGTTAGCAAATAGAGACTCTTACAGCATGATGCTCGATGGCATGGTTATAAAAGTAAATGAGATAGCATCTCAGGTTGATATGGGCTATACAGTGAAAACTCCTCGCTTTAGCGTAGCTTATAAGTTTCCTGCAGTAGAGAAGATTACAACTATAAAGGCTATTATACTTCAAGTGGGAAGAAGTGGAGTGGTAACGCCTGTGGCACAAGTAGAGCCAACTGATATTGATGGAGTGGTAGTTGAGAGAGCTACTCTTCATAACTTTGATGAGATTGATAGAAAAGATATACGCATAAATGATAAGGTGATTATTCTTAGAAGTGGGGATGTTATACCTAAGATTATCAAGGTTTTAACTCATCATAGAGATGGAAGTGAAGTTGCATACAAAAGACCAACAGAGTGTCCAATTTGTAATAGTGAACTCTTAGATGAGGGAGTATTACTCAAGTGTCAAAACCTAGAATGCAGGGCAAGAGTTGTAAACTCCATCATCTACTTTGCATCTAAGCCTTGTCTAAATATCGACGGCTTAGGAGTTAAGATAGTTGAGGCTCTTTTTAACTCTGGACTTGTAAAGAGTGTAGTTGATCTGTTTAGTTTAACTAAAGAGCAGCTCTTAACTCTTGATGGCTTTAAAGATAAAAAGGCACAAAATCTACTAGATGCTATAGAAAATGCTAAAGGTTGTGAGTATTTTAGGTTTATAAACTCTTTAGGAATCGAGCACATTGGAGAAGTGGCATCTAAAACTCTAAGTGAAGCTTTTGGCTCGGGCTTTGTAGATGCGACTAAAGAGGAGATAATCTCTTGTGATGGCATAGGCGAAGAGATGGCAGAGTCTCTTTTGGAGTTTGTGCGCGTAAATCGAGAGACTATTGCCACACTACAAGAGCTTATAAAACCGCTTGAGCCTACTAAAAGAGAAGAAGCAGTAGAGAATCCTTTTAAGGCTAAAACTGTAGTCTTAACTGGAAGTATGAGCCAATCGCGAGGAGCTATAAAAGAGCTACTAGAGTCTCTTGGAGCAAAGGTCTCAGGCTCAGTTTCTAAAAAAACAGACTTTGTAATCTACGGCGAAGATGCTGGAAGTAAGTATGACAAGGCGATGGATTTAGGAGTTGTTTGTTTAGATGAAGAAGAGATGCGAGCTATGATTAGATGAGGCTTGATAACTACCTTGTGGCAAACTCACATGCTAAGAGTAGAACAAAGGCGCAGGAACTTATAAAAGCTTCATTTATTAGCGTCAATGGCAAAGTGATAACAAAGAGTTCATTTATACTTAAAGAGGGTGATGAGACCGAGATAAAAGAGCATAAGGCTTATGTATCTCGTTCTGCTCATAAACTTGACTTGTTTTTAGATGAGTTACAGCTAGATTTAAAAGGTCTAATAGCACTAGACATAGGAGCATCTACTGGTGGCTTTACAGAGGTTTTACTTCAAAGTGACGTAAGAGAGGTTAGCTCTGTAGATGTTGGTTACGCTCAACTTCACAAAAGCATAAGAGAGGACAAAAGAGTTACTTCTTATGAGTCTTGCGATATAAGAGACTTTAAAAGCATTAAAGAGTTTGACATAGTTGTAAGTGATGTCTCTTTTATCTCTTTGTTAAATATCTTAGACGATATAGATAGACTTGCATCTAGTGCGATTATACTTCTGTTTAAGCCACAGTTTGAAGTTGGGCGAGAAGCAAAGAGAGACAAGTATGGGGTAGTAACAGATAAAAAAGCCATACAAAAAGCGATGCTAAGGTTTGAAGATGCTACAAAGCTAAAAGGGTGGAGGCTTGTTAAAAAGTCTCCATCAAAGCTAACTGGCAAAGAGGGCAATTTAGAGTATTGTTACTTTTTTAAGAAGTAACTGAATGCTCTAACTCGCTCCTACGCTGTGCGTTGGAGTGCATATAAGCTCATCTGTTTTATCGTTTGTTAAAATTCATATGTACTCCCACGCAGAGCGTGGGAACAAGGAATGCTCTTAACAATTATTAAGCTAGATCCTGAATCAAAACAAGAGAATCGCTTTTTGCTATGCAAAAATGTTTCTTTAGAGTTCAGGATGACGCGTATTCCGTCATTCCGTGCTCGACACGGAATCTAGTTTATAGATTAACCAGAAGGTTCAATTATATATATAAATCTCTTCTTTATTTTTATAGGTTATACTAAGCGCATGAAAAAGCTAATCACACTCTCTCTTCTCTTTGTCATTGGTTTTTCTATCATACATGAGTATGTTTATGCCGCATATGATGATGACCATTGTAGTGCGATAGAGTATATTAGTGAATTTGATGCACCTCAGACTCATGGAGATATTTGTGCTATTCATTTTGAATACCATCAATCATATCTACTCTCTCAAAAGGTAGTCTTACAACATATCGACTACAAAATTATTCCAAACAAAACAGATAAAGAAACATACAACTTCAAAACACATCTAGAATTTTATAAACCTCCTATCTCTTAGCCTCTAACACAAAAAAAATAAACTATACAATTTACTAGAGGATACAATAATGATAAAAATATTATCAATAGTTGTCCTAATATCAGCATCTCTATTTGCACAAAATTTTGATGTTTTTTTAGACAACGCAATAAAAAAAAGCCCATACTTGAAATCTTCAAGAGTAGAAATATCTCAAGCAAAAGAACAAGGACTTATGACAACGAGATACAAAAACCCATCTTTGGATTTAGTATATTCAAAGTTTAAGCCAGATATATCTAGAGATGAAAATGGATATAGCGTAACTATCACTCAACCCATCAGACTATGGGGAGTAGGTAGCGATGCCCAAGCACTCTCAAACGCAACTATCAAAAAGGCTAGCTCAAACTACGCTCTCTCCTACGCAGAGTTTGCTCGGGATATCTCACTTCTTTTTACTAAGTATGCACAGACAAAAAAAATGTTTGAGTTAGCAAAGGAAGAGTTAGAGATAGCAGAGCATATTTATGAGATATCAAAACAAAGAAACTTAGCTGGAACCATCTCAAAAAGCGAGATGCTTCAATCGCGAGTTGAGTATGAGATGGTAGAGATAAAAGCACAAACGCTAAATCTTGATATACAAGAGAGATACTTTGCCTTGTTAGAGTTTGCCGGAGCAAGAGAGGAGATAGAACTAGATTTTACTCATGAGTTTAGACTATCTAAAGGGAGTTTAACAAAAAATAATCCGGAGATAAACTATCTCTTAAGTTATAAAGATGAAGCAAAAGCTTCCTCACAAATAGACTCTAACAAACTTAAGTGGATAGATATAAATGCTCAATATGAGAGCGAGCCAGATCAAGATATATTTAGAGTAGGCGCTTCTATCCCACTTGCTATTTTTAACACATCAAAGGAGGAGAGGCGCATAGCAAAACTTGAAGCAGACAAAGCGCAGCTCCTCATTCAAAACCAAGAAGCAAAGCTCTCTACAGAGATGAGCAGACTTAAAAAGCAAAGAGATTTGTTGCTGCTTTTAAAGTCTAAAAATGAGCAGACTCTAAAAACCCAGATAGAGCTTTTAGAGATGTTTGAAGATGGATATAAAATAGCAAGCGTAAATCTGCTTGAACTTCAAAACATCAAAAACAGAGTTATCAAAACAAAAGAGTCTCTTATAAAAATAGAGACAACATTAAATCAAAACATCATCACAAATAACTATCTTTTAGGAGCATATAATGACTAAGATATTTTTACTAACAAGCATATTAGCGTTAACGCTTTTTTCAGTTGAGATACCGACAAAGAGTGCCAAAATGAGAGAATTTTCAAAATCTATAGAGCTAAATTCACAAATAGTTCAACTCTCAAACGCAAAACAATCCATCATGTCCCTTGTTGATGGTCATATAGAAAACTACTATGTAAAAGTAGGTCAGAGTGTAAAAGCGGGGCAAAAAATAGCTCTTATAGAGTCTATAGTTCTCTCAGATATGACAGCAAACTTCATCTCTTTAAAAACACAACTGCAAACGCAGGAGAAAAATTTTCAAGCGTCAAAGAGTCTTTATGAAAAAGGAATGACTTCAATGCAAGAGCTAAATCAAGAGAGCATCAAAAGAGATGAAGCAAGGGCAAAACTAACATCTCTAAAGTCTCAACTAAATACTTTGGCAATTGAGACAGATACGCTAAAAGTTGCTTCATCAAACTACATACTCTATGCTCATAGTGAGGGAGTGGTGTCTCAAATACTTCAACCACTTCACTCAAGCATAAAAGAAGAGACACCCATCATCTTAGTTACAAAAGACCAAGCCTTCTATTTAAAATCTTTTTTGCCTCTAAAATATGCGTCTAAGGTTAAGATAGGACAGAAAATAGTCATAGATGCAAGTGATGAAAAGATAGTCTCAAAAGTGACTAAGATACTTCCAGAAGTAGATGAAAAGACACAAAGAGTGGTTTTGCTCTCAAACATAGACAGCAGTTTAAATAAGCTCTATGAAAATGCTTACACAAGTGCTAGGTTATATTTTGACAAAACGAAAAAACAGGTAGCAGTAGAAAAATCAGCTCTTTCTTTTTTTAACAATGAGTGGGTGGTTTTTATCTCTAAGCATGATGAACATGAAGCTCACGACCATGATGAGCATGAGCATAAAAAAGTTCACGATGACCATCATGAACATGATGATAAAGATGAAGCACCTTACGAAGTTCGTGTTGTAAATATTGTAGCTCAAGATGAAGAGTTTGTGGCGGTTGAGGGAGTAGAGATAGGGGAGAGATATGTTAGCGATAAGAGTTACTATGTAAAATCTCAACTACTCAAATCTTCTCTTGGCGGACATGGGCACTAGGGAGAGGAGATGTTAAATAATCTTATAGATATCTCACTAAAGTATAAGTTTTTAGTTCTTACACTCTTCATTGCCATCAGTGCTTTTGGTTTTAAAGCCTACAAAGATATACCCATAGATGCTTTTCCAGATATCACGCCAAAGCAAGTTGTTATCTATACCGAGAGCAGGGGTAATTCTGCTGAGGATATAGAAAAACTTATCACCTATCCCATAGAGTCAGCACTATCAGGAATGGCAGGAGTAAAGACAATCATGTCAAACTCATTTTTTGGCTTATCATATGTCTCTGTTTTCTTTGAAGATGAAATGGACATATACTTTTTGCGTCAGCTTGTAAATGAGAGACTTAGTAGCGTAGATATTCCAGAGGGTTGGGGTAAACCAGAATTAGGTCCAAACACTACAGGTCTGGGCCAAGTCTTTTGGTATAGACTCCAAGATGCAAGTAATAGCTACACACTTCAAGAGCTTCGTGAGATGCAAGACTTCATAGTTACACCGCTACTTAAGGGTGTTAGTGGAGTTGAAGAGGTGATTGGTTGGGGCGGAGATGAAAAGCAATACAATGTTCTTATAGATACAAAAAAACTTCAAAATTTTGGTATCACTTACGAGGATATTATCACATCCCTTGAAAAAAGTAACCTCTCTGCTGGAGGACAATACTTAGAGTTTAACCGCGAGCAATATCTTATCCGAGGATCAGGGCTTTATAAATCTCTTGAGGATATTAGAAACACAGTTCTAAAATCTGGTGAAGGACAAGCTGTAACTATTGGCGATATTGCAGAAGTTGAAGTTGGTGCAGTTCCGCGATTTGGAGCAGTAAGCATTGATGCAAGTGAAGCTGTTATGGGGATGGTTTTACAACGCACCGCGACAAATGCTGCAAAGGTAGTAGAGCATATAAAGAAAAGACTCCCAACCATAAACTCAACACTTCCAGAAGATGTCACTATCGAAACTATATATGATAGAACAGAGATAACTAACAAAGCGGTAAGCACTATGACATCGGCACTTCTTACTGGAATGATTTTAGTCGCCTTTGTTTTGTTTTTATTTTTGTTTGAACTGCGTTCTGCATTTATAGTTATCTTATCTCTGCCAATATCTCTGTTTATTGCCTTTTTACTGATGGACTACTATAATCTCTCTGCAAATCTTATGACTCTTAGCGGACTAGCCATTGCGGTGGGAATGATAGTAGATGCTACTATAGTTGTGGTTGAGAATATCTTTCGCAAACTTCGCAAAGATGAGTCAAAAGTAAAAGTAATTGCGGAGGCTACAAAAGAGGTAGCAAAGCCTATAACATTTGCAGTTCTTATCATTGTGGCTGTATTTATTCCTCTTCTATCACTTGATGACTTAGCAGGAAAACTATACTCTCCGATGGCACTTAACATTGTCTTTGTAATGCTTGGCTCAATCTTTGTAGCTTTGGTTTTAATTCCTACTTTAGCCCTCTTTTTGCTAAAACCTACTAAAAGCTCCGAGAACAGACTAATGGAAGCTTTAAAAAAAGCATACGCTCCACTACTCATATTTTCACTCTCAAATTCTAAAAAAATCTTAGCATCTGTTAGCGTTTTATTTATAGCTCTTACTTTTTCTCTTTTACAACAAGGTCGCGAATTTATGCCTGAGTTAAATGAAGAATCTATCATGTATAGAGTTATAGCCATACCAGGAACTGCACTTACGCAATCAGTTGAGAATGCTTCCATGATAGAGAGTCACATACTTAAAAATTATCCTGATGAGGTTAGTTCAGTCTTATCTATGATAGGAAGAAGTGAAAAAGGCGAGACTGCTCAAGCTAACTATATGGAAGTTCTGCTCACTCTAAAAGATGGCATAAAAGATTTGCCTGCACTCACTCACAGGATGAATGAAGACTTAGAACATAGGTTTGAGCATATAGCATTTGTTCCCACACAGCCCATAGCTATGAGGATAGAAGAGCTACTTGAAGGTGTAAGTTCTGAACTCGCCATCAAGATATATGGATATGACCAAAAAGAGCTAGAGGGCATCTCTAAAAGTATCCAAAAAACCATCAGCAGTGTTCGTGGACTTGTTAGGATGGAAGTAGAGACTCAACTCGGTCAAGCGCAGATAAAGATAGAACCAAACTACTTAAATCTGGCTCGTTATGGTATTAGTGTAGATGAGGTTATGCAGGTTATCCGCAATGGCATCGGCGAAGAAGAAGTTACCCAGATGATAGAGGGTAACAGAAGATTTCCAATCGTTGCAAAGATCAAAGATGCAAAAAAGGATATAGAGGCTCTAAAAGAGGTAACTCTTCGCTCAAAAAATGGCTCACTTGTTACACTAGATCAAGTTTGTGACATTGGGGTTACACATGGCGCCTCATTTATCAAACGAGAAAATCTTAGCCGCTATATGGTTCTCTCTATGGAAGTAGATGGACGAGATGTAGCTTCTTTTGTAAAAGAAGCAAACAAGCTTATAGAGGAGGAAGTAGAGATGCCAACAGGTTACTATATCGGTTGGGCAGGTGACTTTAAAAATATGCAAGAGGCTACAAATAAGTTGATGATTATCATCCCCATAACTATATTTTTAGTAATACTCCTTTTATATACGGCATTTAACTCTATCTCAAAAGCGATGCTGATTTTAATAAATGTACCTTTTGGATTTATTGGGAGTATTGTTGCTCTTATAGCAAGTGGCATTTACTTGTCTGTCTCAGCCATTGTAGGGTTTTTAGCTATCTTTGCTATAGCTATTTTAAATGGCATAGTTTTAGTCAGTTTTATAGATGTGTTACGTCTTAAATTCCCAGATGCTGATTTGAAGATTTTACTAAAAGATGCAGCTCTGCTTCGTCTTCGTCCAGTTTTAATGACAGCCTTTACAACACTCTTTGGGATTCTCCCACTTCTATATGCTAGTGGTGTTGGAAGTGAGATTCAGTATCCACTCTCAGTAGTTATAACTGGTGGAATCATAAGTTCAACCATACTAACACTGCTTGTGTTACCTGCTGGATACTACTTGATGTATAAAAAAAAAGATAGATAAAACTTTCTTTTTTGTTCCCACGCTTTTGGAGGTGAGGCTTTAGCCTCGCCTTGTATGGTTTTAAAGCTTTTTTGCGGGACTTATCGTGGAGAATGCCATTGGTTAGCATTCCTAAAAGTCTCACTCCCGAGCCATTTCACAGTCTCTCTGCGTGGTAACACATATAAATCTCAACAAATTGAACCTTCTGATTGATATAAAATTAGATTCCGTGTCAAGCACGGAATGACGGAATGTGCGTCATCCTACAAGCAAATTGCCATTTCAAACAAGCAAATTGCCATTTCAAACAAGAAAATTGTCATCCCGAGCAAGAAAATTGTCATCCTGAGCAAGCAAACTGTTATTCTGAACAAGTAAACTATCATCCTGAACTCTAAAGAAACATTTTTGCATAGCAAAAAGCGATTCTCTTGTTTTGATTCAGGATCCAACTTAATAATTGTTAAGAGTATTTATGCTCTTTGTGTAAGTCTTCCCATCTCTTTTATAGCCTCAGCTAAACCACAAAAAACACTTCTTGCTACTATGCTTTGACCGATGTTTAGCTCGGTTATCTCTTTTATATCCATCATATATGATACATTGTGATAGTTTAGTCCGTGACCAGCTGCTACTTGAAGTCCTAGTTTTTGTGCGTGAGTTGCAGCATTTTGTAAGGCTTCAAGAGAGTGTTCTAGTTTGCTTGCTAACTCATAACGAGGAAGCATAAGTTCTTTTATAGAGTGGTTTGAGTGAGGGAGTGAAGAGTTAAGCATCGCAAAAAGATTTGCAAAAAGTCCAGTGTGGAGCTCTACCATCTCTGCTCCTAATTCTTTTGCCATCCCTATAGCCTCTATAGTTGGGTCAACAAATAGAGAAACTGGGATGATGGAGTCGTGAAGTTGTTCTATGGCAAAAGCTATCTCATCTTCATATTTGAACAAGTCAAGTCCACCCTCGGTTGTAACTTCTTCTCTTTTTTCAGGAACTAGCGTAGCACGATGAGGCTTTAAAACACTTACAATATTTAAGATATCTTTATCGATACTACACTCCAAGTTTACAGGTAACTTAGAGTGCATCATAATATTTTTAGCATCTATATCTTGTATGTGTCTTCTATCTTCTCTAAGATGTATAGTTATCTGATGGGCGCCACTAGCACAAGCAACACTTAGAGCCTCTAAAATATCTGGATCATTTACTCGTCTAGCTTCTCTTAAAACTGCTATATGGTCTATATTTACACCTAATTTCATACTACTCATTCTTACTTCCTTTAACATTTTTTACGAACTCTTTGTAGTTATCTTCAAGCTTCTCGTGGTCTTGTATCAGCTCGCCAAAATAAACTTGAACTTTTCTCTTTTCTTTAAATGGAGCTTGTCTAAAAGTTCTCTCTAACGTGTCATTTATAAAGACAGGAACTACATCTAAGTTATTTGCTTTTGCTATCTTTTTTGCACCACTTTGAAACTCTAAAACATCTGGGGTTTTATTTCTCTCTCCCTCTGGAAATATATAGATGTTAAAGTCATCTACTTTTTTTAGGGTGTGCTTTATCTCTTTAAAAAACTTTAAAAGTCCTCTTCTGTTTTGTAAATCAACACTAATACACCCACTATATCTAAAAAATTTACCATAAAAAGCATCAAAAAGCTCTTGTTTTGCTATCCAAGTTCCGTTTTTATCGTGTTTTGCAAAGATGTGTTCCATCACGATTATATCAAGCAAAGAGCGATGGTTTATAGCGTATAGAACCTTGTCTCTTTGTGGTACTTCGCCTATGAGTTCTATCTCAATATTTAAAAACTCTATGACTGCATTTGAGTATGATTGTCTATCTTTTGAGAGTTGTTTATAAGCTGGTTTTAGAGGTATAAAAGGATGAAAGTAAGTTTTTTTAAAGATTTTTATCTGTTTGTAACCAAGTTCAATCATAAAGATGAACTTGCCTATTTTTCCTAGCATATATTATTTACGATGCATAGGGTGTTGATAGTCGTTTCTCTCACAAGCACTAAACATTGTGATGACTCCGATTGACAAAATTGTAGCTAAGATTATTGTTCTCATGTTGTCCTCCATCTAGCATTTATTTTAAAAACTATTTCTTATTATATCATCTATTTTATTTATCTTAGAGGTGTTAGCAAAACAAGATTTATCTCCACAAACCATAAAATCTTTATCTTCGGTTGCTCTTTTTAAAACAAAAGGATAGTTTAAAGCAGCCAACTCTTTAGCAGAATTTTCAAGGTTTTGAAGATTTGACTTTATAACTCTGTCGCCCTTTAAATATCTTAACATTTGAGATAACATATATGGGTATATAACAGGTCTTCTCCCTAGCTCATAAGAGTTGTATTCTAGTGTTTTAAAAGCAAAATGAGAGTATTTTTCATCTTCTAAAAGAGTTGAGAGTGAGAGTAGGGCATCTAACATGATGCTAACTGAACTTGTATAAGTGTTATCAGCTATTTCAGCTTTTGTCTCAAACTCGCCTTTGCTAAAACTCCAACTTCCACGATCGTAAAACTTCTCTAGTGCTAGGTTTGCAAATCTTTGAGCTTGGATAAGATAAAGCTCATTCTGTGTGGAGCCAAATGCAGCTATAAGAGCCTGAGTTAGATAGGCATAGTCCTCTAAGAACGCCTCCACTTTAGGTTTTTTATGTATAAGTGTTGTGTGATGAAGTTTTGAGTCTATAAACATACTCTTAAGAAGTGCATCTAAACTTTTTATAGCTCTTTGTTTGTATTTCTCATCAATATCTCCTAGAGTAAAGAGTGCTTTTATCATCATACTAGACCATGAAGTCTGAACTTTTTTATCTATAAAAGGGTACTCTCTTTTTGCTCTTATATCTTGGAGTATTTTTTTTACATCACTAAAATACCCTGGGATTTTACCATCAGCAAAGCGAACTATATTTTTACCCTCAAAATTGCCATCTTTTGAAATGTTCATCTCTTTTAACATCGGTACTATATCTTTGTAGCCACCATTTTGTAGAGCATCATAAACTTCATCATAACTATAAACAAAGTAAGTTCCCTCTTCGCCCTCGCTATCTGCATCAGAGGCACTGTAAAACAAATCATCCTCACTCATCTTTTCATACCAAAAATCAGCACACTCTTTTGCAGTAGTTAAAAAACTCTCATCTTTGTATGTTAGGTAGGCTTTTGCGTAAACATCGCAGAGTAGGGCGTTATCATAGAGCATCTTTTCAAAGTGGGGAACAAGCCATTTATCATCAACACTGTAACGGCAAAATCCTCCATCAACAAGGTCATACATTCCACCTTTTCTCATAGACTCTAGTGTGTGAAGCATCATAGCTTTTACAGCTTTATCATCATAGAGTCTATCGACAACAAGGAGTGCATTTAGAGTTGAAGCGTGGGGAAATTTTGGAGCATTGCTGAAGCCTCCATCTGTAGTTTCATAGTTTTGTTTTACTTGATGGATAAAATTTTTAGCAAAATCCTCTTTTAGTAGAGTTGCCTCTTTTGGATGCTCTTTTTTGTTTATAAACTCTTCTATCTCATCAGCATTTTTAAAGATTTGTTCATCATTTTGAGAGATTTTTGAGCCTATGAGTTTTGCAAGTTCGATAAACCCCATGCCCTCTATGGAGCTGTGAGATGAGTGTGGTGGAATGTAAGTGCCTGCAAAAAATGGCTTATTGTCTGGTGTACAAAATATAGAAGTTGGCCAACCTCCAGAGCGGCGATTTAGTAGCATATAGACCTCTTGATAGTGTTTGTCTATATCTGGGCGCTCCTCACGATCAACTTTTATAGAGATAAAATGCTCATTTAAAATATCTGCACACTCTTTGTTCTCAAATACATTCTCTTCCATCACATGACACCAGTGACAAGAGCTATATCCGATGCTAATAAATATAGCCTTGTTCTCTTCTTTTGCTCTAGTAAATGCTTCATCGCCCCACGGATACCAATCAACAGGATTGTCTTTGTGTTGTTGCAAGTATGGAGAATCTTCTTTTTGGAGTCTATTTGACATCATAACTCTTTTGTTTTAATTTTTATAGCAAAAGAGTATGTAAAATTTGATGATGATTTGCTTAATCAAAATAAATAGATAATTTAGTTAATCTATGTGATAATAGCTCAGAATATAAGAAAAGAATTATTTAAAATATAATAATTATTAACAAAGGAAAAAATATGAATAGAGTTACATCATATGGAGCTGCTCAGAATGTTACAGGATCTTGTCACTTGGTGGAGTTATTGGGGTTGAATATACTTATTGATTGTGGAATGTTTCAAGGGGAATTTGGAGCTGAGAAAAACTATGATGATTTTGAGTTTGATGTACGAGAGATAGATTATCTTATCATAACTCATGGACACCTAGACCACATAGGAAGGGTTCCAAAACTTGTAAAAGATGGCTTTGATGGAGTTATCATTGCAACAGAGGCAACAAAAGAGATAGCAAATATTATGCTGCTCGATAGTGCAAAAATCCTAAGAGAAGAGTATAAAACTCTAAGAAGAAAAGCTAAAAGAAGGGGCGATGAGAAGAGAATAATAGAGCCACTATATACGATAGAGCATGTAAAAGAGGTTTTTTTAAAAGAGTGGCAAACCCTTGAGTACCGCAAAGAGCTAAAACTCTCAAAAGATGTGACTATTACATTTGGAGATGCTGGACATATCTTAGGAAGTGCGTTTGTAATGATAGACTATAGGGATAAAGAGAGTAAAAAAAGAGTGGCCTTTTCAGGAGATATAGGAAGTAAAGAGAGAATGATTTTAGACCCACTTGATACACTCAGTAGTGCTGATACTCTCTTTATGGAGTCAACTTATGGAGATAGAAACCATAGATCACTAAAGGCTAGTATAAAAGAGTTTAAAGAGACTATTATAAAGACACTAAGAAGGGATGGAAATGTCATCATTCCATCTTTTGCACTAGAGAGAACACAAGAGATACTTTGGTTACTTAATAATATGGAGTCTGATGGAGAACTACCAAAATGCCAAGTTTTTTTAGATAGCCCATTAGCTACAAAAGCTACAAGGCTATATGCTAAATATCCAGTGCATCTAAATGAAGAGTTAGAGCTTCATGCACAGGAGAGTGGCAATCCGTTTAGATTTGCCTCACTTAACATTAGCTCAACAAAACAAGACTCTCTTTTGATAAACAAAGTCAAAAAAAGAGCCATCATCATAGCTGGGAGTGGAATGTGT
Source organism: Sulfurimonas hongkongensis (assembly GCF_000445475.1). NCBI lineage: Bacteria > Pseudomonadati > Campylobacterota > Epsilonproteobacteria > Campylobacterales > Sulfurimonadaceae > Sulfurimonas > Sulfurimonas hongkongensis. Next base: position 341,038 of record NZ_AUPZ01000002.1, on the reverse strand, counting down.
CATGGTGGACGCATCATGCATCATCTAAAGCATCGTCTGTGGAATGAGAAAAACTGTGTCATTTTTGTAGGTTTTCAGGTTGAGGGGACCCTAGGCAGAGAGATTATAGATGGATATGAGTATGTCAAAATATATGGAGAAGACATAATTGTAAAAGCTCAAGTTGAGACCATAAACGGTTTTTCCGCACATGCAGGACAAAACGACATGATAGAGTGGATGTCAAACATAAAAGATTTGAAAAATTTATACTTAATACATGGCGAACAAAGCAAGATGAAAATCTTTACTAAAAAGATAAAAGAGGAGTTAAACATAGATGCTAAGATAGTTAAGTATGCAGAGGCGGTGGAATTATAGTGGTATTTTTAAACGCTCTCTAGTTTTCAATTTGATATCAAATATATGGGTAGATATTCATAAAAGATGATGTAATAATTAAATCAGCAATGTATAATGTTAATTGTGATTAAATATGTAATCAATATATTAAGGTATTTAATGAACGAATTTAAAACACTTCCCAAAATACGAATAAGTCAGGTTAATTTAGACATTACAAATCCAAGAATTGGTAAACAGGCTGATGAAAAGGCGTGTATTGAAGCGATAGCTAATAAAAATAGAGTACACATGCTAAATCTAATTCGAGATATAGCTTCTGAAGGACTTACTCCGAACCCTATTATTTTATCAAAAAACAAAGATGATGAGTGGATAGTACGAGATGGGAACAGACGTGTTACTGCTCTAAAACTTTTAAAAAATCCAAATCTTGCACCTTCGGATGAAATGACTAAAAAAATAAAAGAAATTAAATTAAAATATCCAAAGTACTCTTTAGAAATTAAAACGGCACATGAATTTGAATCAGAAGAATCACTTCAAAAATATCTAGATAAAATTCACAAAGGTTCTCAAGATGGTATTGGACAAATAGAATGGTCAACAATAGAAAAGGCTAGACATAATCAACAAGTCGGTAATAAAGATAAAAATATACGCGCATTAAACTTTTTGATCTGGGCACAAAACGAGTGTAATATATTTATTGATGAAGATACATTTCCATTCACAACATTATCTGATAGATTAATGTCTGTTGAGCGTTTGGAGAGAATTGGAATTATTGCAGATAATGATAAAGCATACTGTTCACCTAATAAAGACTTAGATATTACAATAAAAAAAGTCACAAGAATCATAAACGATTTATCAAAGGGTGAAGAAACATCAAGAACTCTTTTGGGAGCTAAAGATCAAGATCGTTATATTGATCAGCTATGTTCAGAATATGGAGAAGGTATTATTGAATCTAAAAGTGATACTAACGATTCCACTAAAATTGGTTCTAATCTAACAAATGCAGTAACTAATCCAACAAATAAACCTACTGCTCCAACAGACACACTGGCTACTACAACTTACCCAGTTAATAATAAGCCAACATGGGATCGTCCAAAGCTATTTTTGAAGAGTAAAAATCCAATTAAATTGCCAGAAAATCAAAATAAAGTACAAAATATTCTTACTGAGCTTAGTAAACTTCGTGTTGACAGTACTCCTATTGCGGTAGCTATGTTATATAGAGCATTAGTAGAACACTCAATACTTTACTACATTAATAAACATAATCTAAAGCCGAAAAAAGCAGAATTTGTACCTAGAATTCGTAGTGTTATTACTCATATGAATGATAATAATGTAATTTCTGAAGATTTATTTGAATTAATAGGAAGGTATACAAATGATGATTCATCAATGTTACATGCAAGGACTTTACATGCCTACGTCCATTCTGATGTATTTCATCCAGACAAGCAGGTATTAAATAATTTTTGGGACCAAACAAGTCCATTTCTTGTTGCCTGTTGGAAAGACTAAGACTTCACAAGCTTAGGGCGTTCATGTAGGTCTATATTCCCAAAAAACATAGCTTCAGTAGCAACTGTCCCTTTTTTATTTGTGGTTGAATAATTCAATGAGAATTCTATACCCTTACTTCCTTTATACAACTCTTTTATTTGGTAACAATTATCATATGTAAGAGTCCAGGGTGTTTCTAGAGATATTATAATCTCAGATATTTTAGAATGATCGTTATGATTATAGTGATTTCTATAAAGTTGAGAACCTTTTTCATAGTATGGAGGGTCGAAATAGATAAGAGCTTTGCTAGAAAGCTTAGGTTTTATATTATCTATAAAATCAAGAGCGTCTAAATTATATAAATGTATATTATCACTATACTCTGCAATATTTCGTATCCTCTTTATTAGATTTATTCTATTATAGCGGGCATCCATTTTATAGTTGCCATTTTGGTTATTTCCGCCTATGACACCCGCCGTTAAAATACCAGAACGATTTGTTCTATTTAGAAAAAAAGTTGCAAAACCTAAATCAAGCTTTGAAGTATTTTCATGATTTTTATATATATCTTTTTGAAAACGCCACTCTTGTACAGTTAGCTCTGTATTCTCTATTTTTTCTATTAATGCATCTGTGTCATTTAATACGCTATACCAGAAAGCATATATCGCTGGATCAAGGTCATTTATATATATATTATTCACATAATGAGATAACAGTAGATACATAGCCGCACCAGCCCCACCTGCGTAAGGTTCAACATAGCTACCACCACTAATATTATTATAACGCATCAGTTCACCAAACCATGGTCCCAAACGAGATTTTCCACCAGGATAGCGCAAAGGTGTTATATCTCTTACTTTTATAGCCACAATAAACCTTTAATTTTTTTACTATTTATATTGATATTATAGTCTCTATTTGTATATGTTTTTATTAAAATAACACCTCTATGAAGAATAGCTCTGATTTAAGCAATAACATTACATTTTAGGGAAACTATTTTTCATAATTTAGCTCTTACAATATTTTTAAATTGCATAAGTAATCTAAAAAATACACCCTACTAAGTGAATCTTTATTTCCTAAGTGGTTTATATAATACAGATATATTCTTTATTTTAATATTGATGAAACAAGTTATAGTAATTGAAATATTTTACCACCAGTTCTAAAAAAGCCTGATTTTACATTTTTTAGTGAGTTTTGATTTTACCTCTTTGGTATTTTTGATTATTGTTCTTTCTTATCCAGTCAAGATTATTGTAAGTTTTTGGAGTAAGTCGTGTATCAACAGGCTTTTTTGAATTGCTCTTCATCTCTTCTATCTTGGTTTTTGGAGTTTTTGTTGTGATGGCATCTTTTATATCTTGTGCGCTAAGAGCTAAACATCCAGTATTTAAAAATATAACTGTTCCAAGTATAATGGTTAATGATTTCATAGTTTTCATCATTTGCCTTATTTTTATGTATCATTCCACTTACACAGAACCTAGAGATTGAATCCAGCTTTAGAAGCTACTTTCAAAACACTTTTAGACTTCTATCTTTTTCTATAATGTAGCATAAAGCAGTTCAAAGAGTGTTTTAGAGCTTTGTAGCTCTACAAAGTTTTTAACTTCTTTGTAGTTTTATTCGGACTTACTCGAGAGAGTGTCGTTTATTTTAGGCTTGTTTTTGAGTATGACTAATGCATCGCAATAGACAAGACTCAAAGACTCCCCTAGAGAATGGCAAAACCAAATCCCACTAAGCTTTTATGTATAAAAATTATTTACCGATAGTTTGGGCAAATGTTTCTAACTCAGCATTAGAATATTTAGCAACTTGACCTTTCATTACAGCTTTCATAGCTCCGCCATAAGTTCCATCTTTGTAACCCTTTAGTGCTGTTGCAATCTCTTCATGTGCTAAATCTGAAACAATTTTTGATTTGCCAAGTGCAGCTTTTTCAAAGTTAGCACCATGACATGCTGCACAAGCTTTTGGTTCTACCGCACCCATGAGAGCGATACTACTTACAAATAACATTAAAGCAATTTTTTTCATTCTAAACCCTTTGTAAAACTATAGTATTTTTAGATTATACTCCGCCAATTCTAAAAATAAGTAAAATTTTTAAAATTGAATATATTAATTAAAAATTAACTCCGAGTAAGTCCTAATCTACCTCTTCACACATCGTTTTTGACAAACATTTAGGCTTCTATTTCTTTCTATAATGCGACATAAAGTAGTTAAAGGAGTGTTTTAGAGCTTTGTTTGTTAACTCTACAAAATCTTTTACTTCTTTGTAATTTTCTTCGGCCTTACTCGAGAGAGTGTCAAATTTTTCGTTCGCATCTTCATAAAGACTCTCTAACTCTTTTGCACCTATATCAAACTGTTTTTTAGCTTCTTTGCTTAGATGTGAACTTGCTTCTTTAATCTCATCTATCTCTTCTTGGAATTTAGCCAACTGTTTTTTAGCTTCTTTAACTATTTCATCTTTTTTCATGATATACCCCTTCATTAAGTTTTACTATCTTAATTCTATCATAGATAGCTTGCTAAACTTTAAACAATCCTAGTTGCTCATTTAAATCGTGAGCACTTCCTTGTACTGTCTTTACTTTTAGTTCTATCTGTTCTAAAGAGCCTTTGTTTTGAGTAGATAGCTCATCTACATCATTTATATTTTTAATAATATTTCTAGTGTTTTGGGCAAGATTTTTAGAAACAGCTTCTGAATTTCTAGCCATAACAGCAGCTTCTTGAATGTACTCAGAACTCTCTAGTATCTTATCTTGTACATTTGTAGTGTGCTCTACTAGTTGTACAACTGATTTTGCATTTATATCTATTTGAGTGCTTGAGTCAACGATGGACTGCACTATAACATTTATGGTTGCATTGATTTCACTAAGAGAGCTTTGTGTGCGTTCTGCAAGTTTTCTGACTTCATCTGCAACGACTGCAAAACCGCGTCCATGCTCACCTGCACGAGCTGCTTCTATGGCAGCATTTAGTGCTAAGAGATTTGTCTGATCTGCTATCTCTACTATGATATTTAGAACTGATTTTACATTTTGAGCATCTTTGCTTAACTGAGCAAGTGATTGAGCGATTTCGTTTTCTTTTTCAGAGACGTTGTTTACAGATGCTACAAGTTTTATGATGTCATCGTGTGCGGCGGAGAGGTTTTCAACTGCAAGGTTTACTTTGTTGCTGGTCTTTATAGCATCATCTAGTGACTCTTTGAGTATATTTTGAACATCAACGCCCAAGCCTGTGGCTTTATGAAGAAAGCCTCTCTCCTGACTCATACGTTCATTTATCTCTATTAAGTTTTTTGTAACTCCCTCTACATCTTCATATGTTTTTTGCCCTGAGAGCATAACTTTTGAGACCATGTCTTGTACTTTTTCTATAAAGCTGTTGAAATAGTTTGAGGTTTTACCTATCTCATCATTTGACTTCTCAACTAGTCTTTTTGTCAAATCTCCTCTACCGCTAGAGATCTCTTTAGCGATGCCTGAGAGTTCATCAAGTGGAGATAAGATCAAGACCTTTGTAATAAAAACTAGAACAAATAAGATGATTATACTTGCAATAAAAAAGATGATTATTAAAGAGATTAGTGCTTGGCTGGCCTCTTTCGCTGTTGCTTTTACTTCATCTAGGGGTTTGGCTAAGAGAAACATACCTATCTCTTGTCCATCATTATTTTTAATCTTTTCATAGGTGTAAAAGTATTGCTTATCGGTGAGATGTCCCTTTGTCTTGAGTGCTTTGAAGTCTATAGCAGATGCCGCTTTTAAAAATGTTTCATCTACTTTGTCATCCCCATGATCAACATAGTAAGAGCCGATAGTTATAGGATCTTTTATATAATGTGCAGTTTCTAGGTGCTTTTTATCTACAAGTATCAGTAGATCGCGACTATCTTGTGGATCGCTCTTTTTATAGATAAGAGCATTAAATCGCAAGATAAAGTCAACACTTCCTGTATATTCAGCCTCTTCATCTTCAACAACATACATAAGAGGTGCAGTTGCAACCATCATAAGACCACCTCTGGTGATTTCTGAGCCAACAAAGGGTGTCATCTTTTTTTGAACTGCTTTTATACTGTTACGCACACCAACATCTGCACCGTAAGCTCTCTTATCCCAAGACTTTACATATGAGGTACTCATAAGATCTACTACTTGTATAAGCGGGTTTTTAAAGGATTTATTTGCGGTTAGCGCTTCTCTTAGTTTATATATCTCATTAAAGATAGTTTCGCGATCTTCATCATACATGCTGTTTACTACAAGAGAGTTGTTTGAGATGGAGATAACAATGTTCTTTAGTGCTTCTAACTTTGTGTTTAGGTCTTTTTTAATGTCACTCTTTAAAGAGAGTTCCTCTTTATTATATATATTATTTTGTATAGAATCTACTTGCTTGTACATAATAAATGAGAGTATAACAAATGCTAAAAGTATGATTGGTATCAATGCGATGAGTAGTTTGCTTAGAAGTGTAAAGTTTTTTGTAGACATATGTTACGCCCCTTAATAAAATATCATAGAGTATAGTTGTTTTTTGTAAAATATATATAAAATCTAAGATAGGACTAAATATGATAGGTTTCTCATTAGTTTATAAACTAGATTTTGCATCAAGCTAAGATGTAGATTTAAAATAAATTCTTATAACTTTACATAAGACTTTAAAATACAAGTAGATATACTATGCGAACTAAAACTAGAGTATGTATAAACTCAAGTGAGGCTTTCAAAGAAGTGTAAGAGGTGTAGATGCTAAAAAAAGTTGTAGTTGTTTTTATCTTAATCTTGATAGTTGTAGCAATGTTTTACTACAAGGACAAGGTAAGAGAGCAAAAGATAAATCATATCATGGATCAAGTCTCCATAGTTTTAAAATCAAAGCTCAAATCTGACAAGATGGATGATTTGAAGATGGCACTATTTTTGTCTAAAAACAAAGCTTTAGTTGATGCCTTAGAAAATGATGATGAAGATTTAGGCTACAAACTGCTCTCAGAGATAACTTCAACCATAAAAAAAGAAACAGATATCTTAGTAAGAGCTCAAATCATAACAAAAGAGTTAAATATCTTTGCTAGAAGTTGGGATGATATGTATGCGGGAATGCCCCTAGGCGAGTATAGAAAAGACTTTAAGTACTTTGAGACTAACAAAGTCCCACGAACTTCTATAGAGATAGGAAGACGTCTTGGTATAAAAGCTACAGTCCCCATATACAAAGGTTCTGAGTTTTTAGGTTTTGTAGAAGTCATCTCTTTTTTTAAATCTATTACTGAGTTTTTTAACTCCATGGGGGTAGATATCTATGTTTTATTGGATGTAAAGTATATAGATACTGCGGTACTTATGATGCAAAACTTAATGGTAGATGATTATATAGTATCAAATAGAAACTACAACTATGACCACATTCAAACCTTAAAAAAGATAGATTTTCAAAAGCTAAAGTTAGATAGACTTGCATATAAAGATAATAAGTATATCTTTTATGAGACTATGTATGATGGAGACTACAAGGCTATAGGTGGGTTTGTTTTTGTGCTTGATGAGAAATACCTAGACTACTTTAGAAATCCAGAAGATGATATATCTTTTCTCATAAATGTCACAAGAGGTGGACTCTATGATGTTGTGAAAAGGGAGAAATACAACAATAATGTTTATGATAAATACTCGGCTAACTCTATGGTCTATCTTCAAGATGTTATAGACAAACAAGATAGGCAGATCTTTTTAGATGAGGCTTATGAAAAGTTTGATGAGTACTCAAAAGATGAGCTTATACAGATGATGTTAGAGAGAAATATAGTTAAAAAAATAGATGGAAAGATAAAATGAAAATCCTACTTTTAGAAGATGAGTATTCGCTAAGAATTAGTATAGAAGAGTTTTTAACAGATATAGGCTATGAGGTAGATGGTTTTATGGATGGGCTTGAGGCTTATGATGCCATCTATGAGAGAGCTTATGATATATTGCTTTTAGATGTAAATGTGCCATCTCTAAGTGGTTTTGAACTTTTAAAAAAATTAAGAAAAGAAGATGATAAAAAAATTCCTGCTATCTTTTTAACTTCTATGAGCGATATAGATGCAGTAAAAAAAGGCTATAAAACAGGTTGTTGTGACTATATAAGAAAACCATTTGACTTAGAAGAGCTAGAGCTTCGCATCGACCAAGCATTAGCTAGCTTTTTAAAAGATGATAGCTCTTTGGTGCATTTTGGCAGTGGGCTATCATATGATATGAAAAGAGGCAAGCTTAGTTTAGGGCATGAAGAGATTTTACTTAGAAAAACGGAACAAGATCTCTTAGAAGTGCTGATAAAAAACAAAAATGCAGTAGTATCTACGCAGATGTTTCAAGATGAGGTTTGGGGCGAGTATGTTGAACCAGCTACCATCAGAGTGCAACTCAATAACTTACGCAAAAAACTCCCAGATGGTGTTATACAAAACAGAAGAGGATTAGGGTATATAGTTGAAAGGTAATCAATACTCAGCAAAATACGCACTAATATATACATCTTTAGTCTCTATAATTCTTTTAACACCACTCTTTTTTTACTTTATATATATGAAAAATATCCACTCCATAGAAAATGAGTTACTACTAAAAGAGAAATCACTACTAATCATAAAAGCGATGCAAGAGTACAACCAGCATGAAGAGTACTTTGAATATCCACGATTTAAAACATTTGAATCAGGGCTTTATGATGAGAAGTTTAAGCCTATTTTTTCTCTTATAGATTATAAGATACACTACTTCAAAGATGGTTATCACGTAGAAGACAATGATGCTTACTTGATAGTAAAACTCCCCAAAGATAGATATTTTGGAGCTTCTTATCTTATAGTGAAAAACAAACTCTCTTTTGCATCTGTTTATGAAAAAGTTTTATATATACTCTTTAGCATAGTTATTCTCATCTTTACTCTTAGTATATTTTTCTTACAAAGTTTTGCAAAACCATTTCAAAGAATGAACAAACAGTTAGATAACTTCATCAAAGACTCTATGCATGAGATAAACACACCGCTATCTATCATAAATGTAAATATTGACCTATACAACAGAAAGCATCAACCAAACAAGTATATGCAAAGGATGAAGGCTGCATCTAAGGTTTTATCTAACATATATAATGACATGGACTATCTTATAAAACATGAGAGGCTAGAGTATAAAAAACAAAATATTAATCTTGATAAGTTTTTAAAAGAGAGAATAGAGTACTTTAGTGAAGTAGCACTTATGAAAAATATAGTTATAAACTTAAATATACAAGAATCACTGCTAGTTTATATGAATCCAAAACAACTTCAACGAGTTATAGATAACACTCTCTCAAACGCCATCAAGTACTCATATGAAAACTCAAAGATAGATGTAAATTTGCACAAAGAGGATGAAAAGCTCTACTTAAGCATAAAAGATTACGGTGTTGGGATAGAAAATGTTGAGAGTATTTTAAGCAGATACTATAGAGAAAATATCAATAAGGGTGGCTTTGGCATAGGCCTGAGCATTGTAAAATCCATCATCGACAAAGAAAACATACAACTCATTATAAACTCTACTCCTAAGGTAGGGAGTGAGTTTTTATATGTATTTGCTTCTATAAATAAATAAATCTAATAAATAAACCTCATTTTACATTAATTTTACATTGTAGAGATACACTTGCTACTGAAATGAAAATAGGAGGAACAGAGTATGAGAAAAACTGTAATGATATCGTTGCTAATAAGTGCTTCACTTTTTGCTGCTGATTATAGTAGTGTGATAGAAAAGCCAAATGCGAGCAAGATAATCAAAGATGACTTGCTAGCTAAAGCTACAGTCTATACTATGCCTGATGGCTGTATAACAACAGACAAGGATGCTATTGCAAGGGGTGCTTATATATTTCACAACCTAAATAGTAACAAAGCAAGCAAAAAACCACCAAAAGGTATAGTTATTAAAGAGGGAAAAACTAAACAGTATGGAAACTGTGTGGCTTGTCACAATATTGAAGGTGCTAAGGGTGCAGGAAATATTGGTCCAGACTTAACAGGATATAAGGCTATGTTTATAGATAGTGGTGTCAGAGACAATCAGTTTGTTTTTCAAAAAATCGCTGATCCTCGTATAGACAACAAAAATACAGACATGACTGTTAACTTAACTACTAAGTTATTTACAACTAAAGAGATATGTGAAATTACTTCATATGTTATTTCAATAAAATAAGGATATACAAATGCAAAGAAGAGATTTTTTTAAACAACTAGGTGCGGTAGCTACTATTGCTGCTATTTCTCCAGCGATTAGTTTTGCAGCTGAGGCAAAAGGTCCAAAAAGTCCAAATGCACTTTCGTATAAGGCGGCAGTCGATGCGATAACTGGCAAAAAAGGTGCTACAGAGTCTTCAAAAGTAAAGTTAAAAGTTCCAGAGATCGCTGAGAATGGTGCAGTCGTTCCTGTTACTGTTGAGGTAGAGTCTCCTATGACTGATAGTGACTATGTAAAAGCTATACATATCTTAGCTACAAAAAATGCTAACACTAGATGTATCGATGTCTACTTAACTCCAGCAAACGGAAAAGCAATGTTTGCTACTCGTATAAAACTAGGAGATACTCAAGATGTAGCTGCTGTAGTAGAGCTTAGTGATGGCACATTTTTAACTGCTAGTCAAAATGTGAAAGTAACTATTGGTGGATGTGGTTGATAATCAATCATTTAACAAAATCTAAAATAAAATAAACCAAGGAAAAGAAATGTCAAAAAGAAAATCACTTATTAAGATTAAGCCAAAAAAATATAAAGACGGCGAGATAGTTAAAGTCAGTTTTATGGTTATGCATCCGATGGAAACTGGAATGCGTAAAGATAAAAAAACAAAAAAAATTATCCCAGCTAAGTATATAAACAGCGTTAAGTTTGACTATAACGGTAAAGTTATTACAACTATGAATGTTTGGGAGTCACTATCTACAAACCCAGTTTTTACTACATATATGAAGGTAAATGGTGCGGGAAAATTAAGTGTTACATATAGTGATAGTACAGGTGAAGTTCACGAAAAAAGCACAAAGATTAAACCAAAAGGATAATCAATGAAAAGTACAATCAAAATAGCACTATCTCTTACTCTTCTTTGGTCACTTTCTTTTGCGAGTGAGCAGTTTTCTATGAGTGATTCAGATCGTGAAATGTATGCTGAGATGTTAGATGACAATCCAGCAGATATTATGGTGGGAAATGGTGAGGAACTTCTTGAAGAGTATTGTGGTGGAGATGCTGGGCTTGCAAAGTTTTTAAATGTTAGTGAAGATAAACTACCAGCTTATATAGCAGGTTTTCCGCGATATTTAGAAGATTTTAAGCAAGTTGTTGCTTTAGATCAAGTGCTTCAAGGACTGATGCATAAAAATGGACACAAACCTTTCGCTCTTAAGAGTTCAGATATGTTTGATATGAGTGCTTATGCAAAGTCTATTGCTAATGGAGAGAAACTTCAAATAGACATAAACGCTAACAAACATATGAAAAAAGCGTACGAATTAGGCAAACTAACATTTGAACAAAAAAGAGGTTCTAGAGGGCTTTCATGCTTATCTTGTCATTCAGAACGGGTGATAGGAGGTATTTTAAGAACTCAACCATTGCCAGATTTAAGTGGAAAGGGAAATGCACCAGCTGCGACTTGGCCAGCGTATAGAATGACAAAGTCATCATTAAGAACTTTGCAACGTCGTTTTCAAGGATGTATGAATAATGCTTTGTTAGCAGTTATTCCTTTAGGTTCGCCTGAGATGGTAGGACTCGAAGTATATTTGACTCAAGAAGCTAAGGGAAGCGAGATAGCAATTCCTGGACTAAAAAGATAAGGTTAAAATAATGGATATTTCAAGAAGAGATTTTATGCACATAGCTGCTGTTTTAGGGCTAGGTGCGGTTAGTGTTGGATGTTCTAAAGATAGCGTTAAAACTCCTGCACAAGTGTCACTAAAAGATATTTATGATTTTAAGGCGACTGGAAACTTTACCCTGTTACATATGTGCGATATTCATGCTCATATTAAACCGCTATATTGGAGAGAACCATCTACTTTGATATCTGCTCCAAACTTAGTTGGAACTCCCGGCTTTTTATGTGGAGAGGCTTTTGCTAAACACTACGGTCTAGAACCTAGTAGTTTAGATGCTTATTTTGATACACACATGGATTTTGATACATTAGCTAAAAAGTTTGGAAAAATGGGTGGAATTGCTCATATGAAGACTTACTTAGATCATGTAAGAAAAGAAAGAGGAGCTGAGAATGTCTTGTTCTTAGACTCTGGGGATACATGGCAAGGAACAGGTGTAGCACTTAAAACAAGAGGCGAGGCTATAGTAAAAGCTCAAAACTACTTAGGTGTAGATGTGATGGTTGGTCACTGGGAATTCACTTATGGCAAAGAGAGAGTAAAAGAGCTTATAGAGATGCTAGATGCTAAATTTATCTCTCAAAATGTAGTAGGAAATGACCCTTTTGCAGATGAGTATGAAGAGCTGATTTTTGAGCCTTATACTATTGAGCAAAGAGGTGGAGCTAAGATTGGAATTATAGGACAATCATTTCCTTTTACTTCAACTGCCAACCCTAGAGAATTTACAGAGGGCTGGAGTTTTGGCATAAGAGCTGAGACTCTTCAAGAGTATGTTGATGAGTTAAGAGATGAGCATAAAGTTGATTGTGTTGTTGTCTTATCTCATGATGGCTTTAGTGTGGACCAAGAACTAGCTCGTATGGTTCATGGCATCGACTTTATACTTAGTGGACATACACATGACCCATCGCCAAAACCTATAGTAATAGATGGAACAGTAATTGTTATCGCAGGAAGTCATGGCAAATATGTTGGTCGCTTAGATATAGATGCTAAAGATGGTAAAGTAAATAACTACGAGTACAAACTTGTTCCTATCGCTTCTAATATGATTCCAGCAGATCCACAAGGCGAGAAACTTGTAGATGAGTTATATGCTCCGTTTGCAAAAGAGTTTAATGAAGTTTTAGGTAAAACTAAGAACACTCTTTATAAGCGAGATACTTTTTTCTCAACTTTTGATCAATTGATTAATGATGCTATTATGGATGAAATGAAGTGTGATATCTCTTTTACTCCTGGTTATAGATGGGGAACAACAGTTCTTGCAGGTGATGATATATTGATGGATAATGTATATGAGATGTGTGGTATCACTTACCCTAATGTCTATACATTTGAGTTAAAGGGTTCTAAAATCGCAACTCTCTTAGAAGATATTGCAGATAATGTTTTTAATGCAAATCCTCTTTACCAACAAGGTGGAGATATGAGTCGTTTGGGTGGAGTTACTTACTCTATTGCTGTTGCAAATGCAGCAGGAGAGCGTATTTCTAAACTTATGATTGGAGGAGAGCCGATAGACTTGGATAAAACATACATAGTGTCATCTTGGGGCGGTAACTTGCAAAACGCAGGAGAAAACCTTCAAAAAGACAAGATAAGAGCAGTTTATGATGTTACTCGTGATTATATTAAAAGAAAAAAGGTCGTTGATGTAAGCAATGAAGGTAATGTTACTTTGATTGATTATGATTGTGGGTGCCCAGTAAAGGGCTCTAGAAGTTGTTAAAATAAAAAAAGGAATACAAATGAAAAAACTACATTTAAGCTTAGTAACTGCTGTAGCGTGTTTACTTACAGCACCACTTAGTGCCGATGAGTCTAAACCAAAACGTGAGCTTAAGAACAACATGATGGTTGTAACAAACAAAACACCAAAAAGTGTTGATAGCATTACTGAGGCATTTAGTGAGGGTATCTTTTATGGAAGACTTAGAACAAATGCTTTTAGATGGGACTGGAAAGAAGAGCAGACTGGCGGTAACTTAGATAACTATGCTTTTGGTCTAGGTGGTAGCCTTGCATATAAGACTGCACCTTATAAAGGTGTAAGTGGTTCAGCTGCCTTTTACTACTCAAGTAGTCCCTTTTCTGCTTTACGCATGGATGAGAATGATATAGGTAAAGTAAAAGCTGGTAAAGACACAATTAGCCGTTATGATGTCAAAAACTCAGGAAGCTATAATATGGCTGTACTTGCTGAGGCTAATTTGCAATATGAAATCTCTAATACAAAAGTCATTGCTGGTCGTCAAATATTTGAATCTTTTCTTACAAAGTCAAATGATACAAAGATGATTCCAAATACTTTTGAAGGTTTTGTTGTTGAGATGAGAGAGATTCCAGATACAACTATCCGCGCGGCATACTTTACTGGACAAAAACTTAGAGATCATACAGAGTTTCATGATGTTTTAACATTTAAAGACTCTGCTGGAGATAGCTGGGGAAATAATGATGACTCTGCAATACACAAGGGTCTCTCTTATAACAACTTTAAAAATGCTGGTGAAGACACTTCGCATGAACTTATTATTATAGATGCTAAAAATAAGTCTATAAAAGGGCTGCAACTTGATGTAACATATGCAAGCGTTCCAGACGTTGTCTCTTCAATCACGGGTGAGATAAACTACAAAATAGATATTGGTGATGGCTACTCTCTTACCCCAGGTGTTCGCTATATGCACCAAATGGATGATGGTGGTGGTGTAATTGGTGGTGCATCACTAAAGGGTGGATTAGCAAGAGATAAAACTCCTACAACAAACTTAGGATATACAGACACACAATCTCTTGACTCATCGCTAGCTATGGCTCGTTTGGTTCTAAAAAAAGGACCACTGAAAGCTCAAGTAGCTTACTCTGCAGTTAGTGATGATGCAGATATAGTAGCTCCATGGAGAGGTTTTCCAACTGGTGGATATACTCGTGCTATGGCTCAGTATAACTGGTATGCAAATACAAAAACTACATCAGCAGAAGTTAACTATGACTTTGATAAAGCTGGTCTAATTTCGGGGTTTAGTGCACTTGCTCGTTTTGCAATGCAAAATTTTGATGAGGCAAAGCAAGTAGCAGGTAATCAAGCAGATAGTATGATTCTTCATATGGATTTTCGTCAAAGAATCACACCTGAATTTTATGCAAAAGTTCGTGTTGGTTTAGTAAATGCTGATGATCGTCAAACTGGTGGAGATAAAGATTCATATAATGAGTACCGTTTTGAATTAAACTACTTGTTTTAAAAAATAATATTAGAAGGTTGTGTGTATGAAGTCATTATTGTTTGTAGCGTTAGCTTTTCATTCTCTTTTCTCCTTTGAGTACACCCTTGTGCCAAAAAAAATAGAGACTAAAATCTACTGTTTTTTTGGCAAGCCACAGATAATGGATACACACAACAACGGTGATATAAGCAACTCTTGCTTTGTAGATTTAGGCAAAAGTTATCTAGTAATAGATAGCGGACCTAGCTATAAGTATGCAAGAGATGCTCATAAAGCCATGAAAGCTATCAAAAATCAAAAAGTCTCTTTTGTTATAAACACTCATATCCATGATGACCATTGGCTTGGAAATGGATACTACAAAGAAAATGGTGCAACTATCATAGGTGCTAAAATATTTGCAAATACACCAAAAGCAACTCCCATAAGAATGCAACGATTTATCTCTAAAGAAGCATTTCTTAAGACTAAAGAAGTTTTTCCTACAGAGCATATAGAAGGAGTGAAAACACTTGATCTTGAAGGTGTTAAGGTAGAGCTTACGAGTTTTGATAAAACTATTCATACAGACAATGATATGATAGTCTTTATACCATCAAAAAGTGTTGTATTTGCAGGTGATTTAGTATTTAATGAGAGGGTTTTATCTTTGCGTGATGGCAATATTAACAATTGGATTAACGTCTTAGATGAGATAGAAGCAAAGAATAGTAAGTTTATCATAGGTGGACATGGAAGTCTTTATCTTAAAGATAGCACAGAGATGACAAAGAGATATCTTAAAGCCATCAAAGAGTTTGTGCTAGAGTCTATTGACAAAGGACAAGATATTACAGACACTCTTGCAAACTCTCGTATGAGTGAGTTTGAGCATCTAAAACTTTATAAAGAGATGCACACTAAAAATATAGAGACTGCTTATAGAACTTTGGAGTGGGGCGATGAGTAGCCTAAGGCTTCTTGCTCTTTGTTTAGCCCTTTTGTGCCTTACTTTAGAGGCACTAGATTTTAAAACTTATGAAGAAGCAAAGATACTTCAAAAGAAGAGTAAAAAGCTTATAATGCTTGAAGTTATGCGAAGTAATTGCCACTTCTGTAGCGATATGCAAAGAGATGTTTTTGATGATAAAGAGATGAGTTTATGGATAGAAGAGAGGTTTATCCCAGTTAAAGTAAATCTTGATACAGACTCACTTCCACTTGGTTTAAAAGTGAGTTTTACTCCCTCTTTCTTTTTTATAGATATAGATGATAATATTAAAAAGAAAATCCCTGGTTCATGGAATATAGAGGACTTTAAATCACTAACAAAGGATCTTAAATGAGAAGATATTTTACTTTAATTTTACTCTTGTGTGCGATACTCACAGCCGAGACAAAGTTTGCCGAGCCGGAGCCATCTTTTGCTGATCCAAGACAAATTGTCTTCTCAATCAAGAGTGCAGATGATGCAGAGATTCATCATGTGTTAAGTAGTGCTAATAATGTTCTAAAATTTTATGGACCTGATAACGTCCAGATGAGAATAATAGCTTACTATCATGGTATTAAAGCCTTGCAGAGTGTCCATAAAGATATAGCTCTAAGAGTGAGAGCTTTGATGCTCCTTGGTGTTGAGTTTGTAGCTTGTGGAAATACAATGACTACAAAAAACATAAACAAGAGTGAGCTTATAGATGGTAGCGAGATAGTTACTGCTGGGATAGTTGAGATTGTTGAGAGAGTTAAAGAGGGTTGGGTAAATATAGTCCCTTAATGTATTATACGAAGGAAAAACATGAAAAAAATAGTTTTACTAGTGCTGTTTAGTTTTAGTATGCTCTTTGGAGCAGGAGATTTGCATCTTTTTGAGATACAAAACAAAGATGGTGCCATCACACCAACAACGGTCGAAGAAGCGTTTAAAAAGAGTGATTTTATGATAGCGGTAAATAGTGAGATGAACTATCCTTATAAAAAACAGTTTAAAAAGACAAAGTTTCAAACCTTTAACCTTTTAACTATATATCATAAAACAATATCAGCAGAGTTGGTTAAAAAGTACCCAGAAGCTGGCGTACTTACACCTTTTGGCGTTGGTATATATCAAGCTAAGGATGAAGATGTGCTACATCTCTCTTTTTTAACCTCTGAGGCACAAGCAAAAATTTTAGGAGTTGATGATGAACTACTAAAAAAACTAGAACAAGAGAGTCTAAAAGCAATAAGAACGAACTTTAAAGATGCTAAACACTCTATAAGTGAAGATAGCCTTAAAGAGAGTAGAGGGCTTGTCTCTAAGTTTGAGTTAGAGTTAGATGGAGAAGATTTTGATGAAGCAAGAGAAGAGATAGAGATGAATCTTGAAAATGGTTTTGCTCCTTTTGGTTTTGTTATGCCAAACTATATGGATTACAATGATGAGATAAAGAGCGTGTCAAATGGTAAGACTCCATTTGACTTCTATGTGTCCTACTCTATTTGTAAACTCAAGGTAATATACACAGTCTCCTTAACACGCCCAGAAGCTAGTGCTTTTGCTCCTTGTACGTTGATGTTGTATAAGAAAAAAGATGAAGACAAGATAGTTTTAGGGTTTCCAGCTGTTTATAACTGGATGAGTAGTGCAAGAGTTAAAGATAAAGATTCAAAAGAAGTTCTTTTAAAAGCACAAAAAGACTTTGAATCTGTACTAAAAGATATAACAGAATAAAGGTAGAAAAAGATGAAAAAAATAATTTTAGCATTGATGCTATTGGTTGGTTTAAGTAGTGCTGAGGATATAACTCCAAAACTTGTTATTGATCTTACTGCCGGAAATGTAGAGACTTTTGAAAAAAGAGTACTAAAGGCTATAGTTGTAAATAAAAATCACTATGAGAGTATACTTAAAGAGTTAGAAGTTGCAGTTGTAGTGCATGGGAGTGCTTATAGGTTTTTTGTAAATGATCCAAATAAGACAAAATATAAAGATGATAAAGAACTCTTAAGTAAGTACAAAGAGCTTCATACCAGAATAAAGTCTCTTGCTACTACTTACAATGTTGAATTTTATGCTTGTAGAGTCGGAATGACTAAAAATGGACTTGAAGATAAAGATATGCTTAGTATTGTAGAGATAGTACCAACTTCTACTATAGCTCTTATAGACAAGCAAAACAGAGGTTATGCTTACCTGCTTGTTGATGACAAATAGTAAGTAAAAAGACAATAGATATGAAATCTTTATTGGCTATAATTATCTAAAAAAAAGGTGTGTATTTATGAAAAAACTCTTTATAGCCCTTTTAGTCCTAAACATCACTCTCTTTGGTGCTCCAAAGTTTTTGATGCCAGATGAGGCTTTTAAGCCAAATGCTAGTATAAACTCTTCAATGCAGATAGAGGCTTCTGTAGAAATTGCTAAAGATATCTATCTCTACGCCGAGCAGTTAAAACTAGAGGTAAAAGAGGGCAGTGGTATCTCTATAGCAGAGATAGAAAAACCCAAAAGCATTTTGCATCATGAAGAGATGGTTTACCTAGAATCTCCAGAGTTTTTAGTTACCTTGCAAAAAGATAGTGATATTAGTGGGATTAAAAACATTGAATTTGTGCTTTCATATCAAGGTTGCTCAGAGCAAGGTCTCTGTTATGAACCACTAAGTGCTACTTACAGTTTTGAAGTAGATACAAGTAAACTTGAGCTTGCATCTACACTTAAGAGTGATGTTTTAGCTATAGACAATCAAAAAAGTGTGGCATCTAAAGTAGTACCTAAAGAGGATAGTGTCTCAGAAACAGATGCCATAGCAAACACTATAAAGACAGGAAATATTACGCTTGTACTTCTGACATTTTTAGGCTTTGGACTTCTTTTAGCTCTTACTCCTTGTGTTTTTCCTATGATTCCTATCATCTCTGGAGTTATTATCTCTCAAGGCGAGGGGCTTACTACTAGAAAAGCTTTTGCCTTGTCAGTTGTTTATGTTTTAGCTATGGCAGTTGCATACACTATCGCCGGTATTTTAGCAGGCCTTTTTGGTGCAAACCTTCAAGCAGCACTCCAAACTCCGTGGGTGATTTATGCTTTTGCTGGAGTTTTTGTAGCATTAGCATTTAGCATGTTTGGATTTTATGAGTTAAAGCTTCCTGATTCATTTGTAGCGAAGGTGAGTAAAAATAGCAATAGGGGTGGTTATGTTGGTGTAGCTATTATGGGTTTTCTCTCAGCTCTTATAGTTGGCCCTTGTGTGGCTGCTCCACTTGCTGGCGCACTAGTCTATATTGGACAAACTGGTGATGCTGTTCTTGGAGGATTGGCCCTATTTTTTATGAGTATAGGTATGGGGCTTCCACTTATTGTAGTTGGAGTTAGCGCAGGTAAATTTATGCCAAAACCTGGGGCATGGATGACTATGATCTCTGCTATTTTTGGTGTTATGATGCTCTTTGTAGCAGTTTGGATGCTTGAACGCGTGCTAGATGAGTATGTAACTATGCTTCTTTATGCGATGCTAGGTATCGGTTTTGCTATCTACTTAGGAGCATTTGAGAGAGAGTCTCATATCTTTAAGAAAAGTGTGGCTCTTATATCTTTCATCTACTTTGTAGCACTGTTTATTGGGGCACTTGGAGGTTCAACTAGTATGACTAAACCTCTTTCGTTTTTACAAAGTAGTACAAACAAGATACAGGTTCAAACTAAAGAGTTAGAGTATACTACAGTAAAGTCTATAGCTGAACTTGATGAGCTTTTAGCTAAACACAAGGGTAAAAAAATCATGCTTGACTTTTATGCTTCATGGTGCACATCTTGTAAAGAGTTAGATGGGGTTACTTTTGCAGATGCTAGGGTAAAGGAAAAGCTTAATGAGTTCGTCTTTATAAAAGCAGATGTTACAGAAAATTCTAAAGAGCAAAAAGCTTTGAGTAAGAAATATGGAGTCTTTGGACCTCCAGCTCTAATCTTCTTTGATGCTTCATCTAAGGTTATTGACTCTAAAACTATTATTGGTTTTATTGGGCCTGATGAGTTTTTAGCTCACTTAAACCAACTCTAATCTATTTAAGTCTCTCAACGAGAGGCTTAGAGTCTTCTAAAAGTAGGTTTGGCTCTATAAAAGGGGCAACTTGTGCTAAAAAATTTAGCATACTCATAATTGGCGAGCCATAAAAAAATTTCACTTTGTTATTGTAGTGCCAGAGTCTATCTGCATATTGGTAGATTAAAAATGAGTTATCCCCTATATTGTCTCCATCTGTGTCAAAACCTGCATATCTATCCCAGTAGTTATACTCAACTCTGTTTAGCATAGTCTTATATCCAGCCGTACCTTTTACAATATCATCTATATTTCCTTCAAAAATATTGTTGGTGATAGTATTTTGTCTAATGGTCATATGAAAACCTATAGCCTCTTTGTTGTAAGAGATGTCGTTGTTTGTGATATATCTTTTCATCTCTTTCTCATTTGGATTTGAGTCTATATAGATGCCCTTAGCATTGTATCTAAGTCTGTTTGAGTCAAAAATAGTTGAGCCACCTTGAAGCATAACTCCGATGCCTGCAGCTCCATTTGAGCTTAGTATAGAGTTATTTATGATTTTGGAATGCTCACTCATCATCATTATTAAAGATACAGAGTTATACCTAAAGCTATTTTTCTTTATAAGAGTGTTTTTACTATGAGCTACTTTAAGAGCAAATCTTGAGTTTGAGATATTGTTATCTTCAATAATGTTGTCATGAGAGTAGTTTAGAGTGATGTCTCTGCTATTGGTGATGGTGTTTTTAGAGATAAGATTGTTATGCGAGTGCCATATCTTTAGTGCATCTCCTCTTAGGGAGATCTCAATGTCTTTTGAATGTATGAAGTTTTCTTTGATGGAGGAGTCTTGCACCATGTACATATCTATGCCGTACAAAGAGTCTAAAATCTTGCATTTAGTTATGTGTATATTTTTTGCTTTTTCTACCTTGATACCGCTATCGAGTGAGTGCATAAGAGAGCCACTATTTTGGATGGTAAGATTGCTAAGAGTTACATTTGAGCTTTTAATGCTAATAACATTTCCAACACCACCACCATCTATGACAACTCCATCTTCAACACCGATTATAGTTAAAGGTTTAACAATTATAATGTTATCACTATAAACACCGCTATAAAGCTTTAGTGTAGAACCTGATGGAGCTTTGTCTATTGCATCTTGAAGCAGTCCCGCATCAAGATTATAGATGAAAAGTAAAAGAGTTAAAAGTTTTTTCATCTATGTTTATAACTTCTAGTAAAATCTGTGGATTTCTTCCATGATATTAGCGAACTCAACATTATCGCCTTTGTCTTTTAAAAACTTTACAAGATAGTCCTGAGACGCTTTAACACCTTGAGTTTTTTCTATCTCTAAAAGTTTTGCATAAAGCTCAGCAATAACCCCTATTACATATTTTGAGATTGTTTTTCTTGAAGCATGATATCCTATGATTTCGCCAGTGTCTGTGTTTTTTCTTATCTCAAACTCTGTAAAAATCCAGTAATATCTCCCATCTTTTGCAAGATTTTTTACAACTGCATTAATATTTTTCCCCCTAGATATAGTCTCCCATAAAAGTTTAAATACTACTTTTGGCATATCAGGATGGCGTACTATATTGTGAGGTGAGCCTATAAGCTCTTCTTCTGTATAACCAGATACCTCTTTAAAGTAGTCATTGCAATAGGTAATCTTACCCTTTGCATCAGTTTCACTTACAATATATCTCTTTGGGTCTAGTTCTATCTCTTCATCTTTTGGAGTTGGTTTAATCATTCTATATCCTTCCATTTAAAAGTTTTATAAGTGCCTCTGGAATCTCTTTAAAGTTTAAAATTCTTTTGCCATTATGCTCTTTTGCATACTTATCAGCGGCTTCATATGTTGCAAAAGCTGGTAGGTCATCTCCAGCAGGGGATACCATGTTTGAACCATAAACATAAAAAGCACCTCTAGCATTTATTGGCTTAAGAGTTGTAAAGTCTGTGACTATGATATCTTTAAAATCATCCTCACTTTTTACACCCACATCAAACCATTTTCCTGGATGATGATAAAATTCTATCATTGCTTTTGGACTTACAAAAAAGACTTTTTTACCATTTGTTAACTCTATCTTAGCCACCCAATTGGGCCCCTTATGAACCTTTAACTTTTTTACCAAACCCTCTGTCTCTTTTGTATAATCCATCTCATAAGAAAGGGCTACACTATATGCTAAGACTACTGCTAAAAATATTTTTATCACTATAAACTCCTAATATTAAACTAAATCTTTTTTTTCAAATATCTTGTAACCTAAAAATGCAAATAACAACCCAATAGAGAGAGGATAAGCAATGGATAGTAAAACAAAAACACTCTGACTCATAGAGTCAAGTATATAAAATGCGACTGGACCCATAACTGTAAGCTCAGGGTCAAAAAGAGAGATGGCAGCCACGCGGAAAATCTCCATAGGGTTTATCATAGCTATAAAAATGATAAGCTCTTCATTAAATCTGTTTTGCATCATAAGTGAGATAAGCGCGATATCTATAAAAGCGAGCAGAAATATCCAGATAAAAAATGCAATTCCAAGCGCCACCTCACTAGACTTTACAAAAGAAGATATAAAAAATGCTATACCTAAAAACGCACTGCTCATAGCAAAAAGAAGCCCTGTATATAAAAAGAAGATATTCCAAGGAATATCTGCACCTTTAAACGCTCCATAGACTATAGCAATAACCATAGCAAACAAAACAGGAAGATATACAGTGATAAAACGACCAATAATCTTGCCCCAGTAATATTGCTTTAGTGAGATTGGAAAAGAGAGCATATACTCTAGTATGTGGTTATCTCTATCTCCAGAGATAGATCTAACTGTAGTTATGAGGATAAATATAGGCAGTATGACTATAGTTATCTGTATATACATAAGCAAAAGTCTGCTAAGACCACTAAAACCCATAACTTGTGACTCTGTAACTCCTGCTATAAAAAACAGAGCTATAAGCCCTCCAAAAACAAGAGAGTAAACTACAAACCATTTAGCTCTAAGGGACTCTTTTAGGTCCAAATATGCGATTAAGTATAAATTTTTCATTAGTATCCTAGTATCTGTTTTCTAATTTTTGGATTTGCCATATGCTCACCTCTTAACATTTTGATTCTAACTTCATCAAAGTCTATTGTCTCTTCTATGCTATTTTCAAAGGCGACAAAACCATATGACATTGGAGTTTTCTCTCCTATCTTGTAGTGTGCTTTTGTTGCATCTATGTAACGAGCTGAATCTTTTGTAAAGACTTTTGCACTCTTTGCATCTAGCTTATTTTCATGACTCCACAAGATAAGACAACCTATATCATCAAAGTAGTATAGGCTATTATTTTTTACTATAGATGCACTATGGGCATTGCTCTTATCTAACTCCATATGACACTTTGGGCATACTCTGCTATCACTTTGCGGTTCTTTTGCACCAGAGTGTTGAGTAGAGTTACAAGCAGTAAAAAAGCTAATAGCAAGGATGAGTAAAAGATTAAAACTTTTCATCCGAAACCACTTTTCCTAGATCCATATAAATCTGACGATTAACAAGATCTTTTACCTCTTCTAGTCTATGTGTTACAAAAAGAAGAACTTTTTCATCTTCGTTTTGCTTTAGCAGTCTATAAAAGTCATCCCTAGCTTTAGGGTCTAAGTTAGCCGTAGGCTCATCATATATGATAATATCACTCCTTTTTGCTATAGAGATAGCGATTAGTAGCTTCTGTTTCATTCCTCCACTAAGCTTAAAAAAAGACTTTTTCATATTTGCAGCTAAATCAAGCTTCATCTCATTTGCATAGTGCATGATTTTGTCTTCATCTACCTCTGCACTTACAGAGATGTAGTGTATAAGTTCTTCAATATTTAGCTTAATAGGAGGAGGAAGTTGTGGAACAAAACTTATCTCTTTTAAAACTTCTACCCTTTGTTTTATGGGGTCAAGACCGTTGATAGACACACTCCCTGCATCTGCGTGATAATACCCCAAAATAGAGCGAATAAGTGTAGTCTTACCAGCTCCATTTGCACCCATAAGTGCGATGGACTCATTTTTGTTAAACTCACAGTTTACACTATCTAAAGAGACATGAGAGCCAAATTTTTTTGTTAGATTTTCTATTTTTATCATGATTTACACCAAACTTTTTAATCTAAAGTCGAACTTTAGTGCATCTGCATGACATACATCTATACATCTACCACAAAGTGTACAGTCAGCACCAGTTATATACTCTCTTGTAATGCCCTTTTCTTCTCTTTGTTTGTCATATTTTGCTTTTGTAATCTCTAGTACTTGATTTTCAAAACATACATCGCTACAAACCATACAATGATCACAGTTATCATTCCACTCAACTCTTAAAGCTGAGATTTTGCCAATGTAGCCATAAGTAGTACCTATTGGGCAGATGTAAGTACACCATGCGCGGCGAGAGTAAAAAACCTCTATGGCAAAAACAACTACTACCCAGAAAAATGCTAAAGACCAACCGTAAACTATCATCCTACTTAGTATCCCAACTACATTAAATGTCTCAAAAACTAAGTAGCCACTTGTAAGAGATAAAACTAAAAATATCGCCCAAAAGATATGTCTAACTCTATGGTCAAACTTTCTCTCTTTGATGATTTTTTTACTTACTAGTGTGTTGTGCAGCTTCTCACCAATCTCGCTAAGTATGCCATAAGGACAAACCCAGGCACAGTAGCTTCTACCACCAAGTAACAGATAGACTAAAACAATAGTTGTGATACCGATGATCACATTTACTGGCAACTCATGCGTAGCTAAAAAAAGTTGCATAGTAGTATATAGATCTATCATATGAAAGCCTAAAAATCTCGAGCCGTTTAGTGTACCTTCTAGCATCTGTAAATCTATAAAAAATGATAAGAAGAAAAGGAGATGCACAGCAATAACAACTACCCATCTCTTTGTTCTGTAACTAAAAATCCTTTTTCCATCTCTTGTGGTATCAAAAAATGTAGAGAAAAAACTTGATTTTTTAATGGTTTCTCTGTTGTTATATTTATCCATTTAAATACTCCATTTCATACTAGATATTTTTAGTTTAGCTCTTCTTTTGCTCTTGCTGGAAACTCTCCAATCTCTTTTGCAAATCTTCTTAGATCTTCATCTTCAAGATGTATCAACAAGCCTCTCATTACCATATTTTCTTTTCTACCGGCTTTAAAGTCAACTAAACTTTTGTAAATCTCTTCTTCACTTTGTCCAAACAGAGGTGGTCCCATCATAGGCTTACCATTTTGATAGCCAGACCCATTTGCACCGTGACAAGAAGCACATTTGCTTTTGTACTCATTACTTACTTTAAAAATCCCTGCATTTCCGGCTTTGTCTCTTAATGCCTTTAATGCCTCGTCTTCTTTTTCTCTATCTGATTTTTCTTTTGGTGATGCTGCTAAATTTGCAGCTTGCTGGTTACTTCCATCGCCAAAGTCTTCAATAACTTTTGCTTGATGCCCACCATGAAAAACTGCATCATCCATTGCAGTAAAAACCATTAAACCAACTATAAAAAGTGTTAAAACACCTACTACTATATTTTTCACTATCTGTTCCTCATTCGTGTAATCTCTTTGTTAAACTCATATATCTCTTGAGCTATTTTTTTAATCTCTTTGTCATCCATCTTTTTAACAAGGTCATTCATCAATGGATTTGACTCTTTACCAGTTTTAAAAGCTACAATCTTGTTATAGATAAAGTCGCTATCTTTTCCTAGGAGTGATGGACCTACAATTCCATTTGCATAGTCGTCATGACAAGCTGAGCACTTTACTATAAAATCTTTACTTAATTTTTTTACAAGCATAGAAATTTCTACTTTTTCATATGGACTTCTTACGTTCATATTAGCCTCCATACTTGTCCTAGGCTTTACTCTAGTAGAAGCATCACCATTTGCATCTTTTACATTGTAGTCATAGTAGTAAGATTTGCTTTGAGACTTATCGCTTTGTTTTTCTTTAACTTTTATAGCGTGAGCATCACTGTTTTGAACGACCTCTATCTTAGGTGCATCGTTTGAGCTTGCCTGCCTCTTATCTTCTTTTTTATCCGAACTATCACTACAAGCACTAAATGCAACCATTAACACTATTGCAAATGTAGAAATTTTAATCTTAGATACTTTCATAACACTCTCCTATTTTTTACTTGCGTAATACTCTTCATAAGTAACCCGCGGTTTAACTATTATAGATGGGATTGTAGTAGGACATACATCTTGACAAGCACCACAACCAATACAACCATCGTAGATCTCAGGACGATTTCCACCACCTGCATCTGGTACCATAGCTATAGCACTGAGAGGATTTGGTATCGGACACATATCTGCACAAAGTGTACACTGTTTTCCCTCAAACTCTGAAAACTTCTCTAAAAGTTCTACTTCAAGATCATGTAAATTTGTAACAGAGTCATTAAACTTGCTCATTTTGTCCATATATCCAGCAGGTATCGGAATATTTTTCATAGCGATACATGTATCTGGATGTTCTAAAACTGCTATTCCCATTTTTATATCTTCTGGTTTTTCAGTATGATGGTCTAGTGCTCCACTTGGACATGCTAAAACACATGGAACAGCACTACAAGCATAACAAGCTCTCTCATTTGCATCTATATAAGGTGTTCCAACCCCATGACCATGGGCCATGTCAGTTAGTTTTATAGAATGATATGGGCAGACCTGAAGACACTGCCCACACTTAATGCATAGAGCTAAAAATTTTTTCTCATCTACAGCTCCAGGAGGTCTTAGTCTATTTTCTGCTCTTAGAGTGTATGGGCTAAATATCATCCCACCACCAAGAACAAGTCCTAGTATCCCTAAGGTGGAATACTTCATAAACTCTCTTCTATCTGTTTGTACTTTTTGCATATCTATCCTTTAATCCTAACTTTGGGTTTCTCATCTTCAAGTAAAAAGAGTGGCTTAGTAAATGGCGCTAGTTTTGCTAAAAAATTTAGTAAAGAGATAACTGGCGAGCCATAAAAAAACTTAACATCTGGATTGTAAATCCACATCTGATCTGCATATTGATAGACTCTATATGGAGTATCTCCAATATTATCGCCATCTCTGTCAAACCCTATATAGTTATCCCAGTAGTTTCCCACTATCTCATTTTTATAGGTTTTACTTCCTCTACTGTCATTTACAATATCTTCTATATTTCCCATAATAACATTATCTTTTATGATGTTGTTTTCACTAAGTGAGTGAAAATGTATAGCCTCAGAATTATATAAAACCTTATTTCCTGTAATCCAGTTGTTAGTATCTGGCTCAAATGGGGATCTGTCTATATAGAGCCCTTGTGCACAATAGATAATTGTATTATCTTTGATTGTAAAATTTGAGACATCTTTAAGACCGATACCCATTCCTGTTGCACCCAATGAGCTTTGTACATTGTTTCCTATAGCTATTGTATCTTTAGAGTACATAAAAAATATGCCAACACTATTAAACTTATATGTATTATTTTTTACTAAGTTTTTACCGGCATACATAAAGTGTAGAGAGTATCTACAGTACTCACCATAATTTTCTACTATCTCATTTCCATGAGAGTACCAAATAACCATATCTCTTGACTTTATAAGAGAGTTTTTCTTTATGATATTGTCATTTGAGTACCAAAGTCTAAGCCCATCTCCACGAAGTCCTAATTCTAAATCCTTTGAAGTGATGGTATTTTCAGATATGATGGAGTTTCTAGCCATCTGCATATCTATACCAAATAGGCAATCTTCAATAACGCAGTTGCTAACCTCACAATGCTTTGCATCAGCTATAGCTATAGCCGCATCTACATTTTCATGTCTGCTACCACTACCTACGATTTTTAAATTTTTAAGAGTGACATATGAGCTTTTTATGCTTATAACAGTTCCTAAACCTTCTGCATCAATAATAACACCTTTTTCTTTTCCTATAATAGTGATAGGTTTATTGATAATTATATTTCCTTTATAAACACCAGCATTAAGCTTTAAAATAGAACCACTTGGTGCGGCATCTATTGCTTCTTGAAGCGGGTTTGCTCCAAAAAGAGTAGTAATAAAAAAAGAAATACTAAAGATTATTTTAAACATGTTAAACCCTAAATTTTATTTACGCTTGCATCTCTTTTAGTGCTTTTTGTTTTGCAAAAAATGCTAAGAGGCTAAATAGTCCTATAAGAACCAACATATAAAAGCCGATAGTCGGGTATGAGTGAGTAGTAAATTGTGCAATCTTACCATCACCAAATACTGTTGGCATAAAAGGTTTTATCTTAAACGCTCCCCAGTCATGTAAGTTGTGTCCAAACCAGTATAACCAGTACGAATAATCGGCTATAAAAAGTAGAGGCAGAGATGCAGGGATTAGCATAACATAATTTAAGTACTTATTATTGTAAGCTATAAAGTAGATTATAAAAAGAGAGAGCAAAAGTAGTGCATAGATACCAATCTCTCTCTCAAAAACACCACCTACCCACATAGGATCCATCCCAACATAGTGATTTATCGTGTTCATCTCATGAACCTCTCCACTAAATCCATCGAAGTGAAAAAAGACAGGAATTCCTTGAGGGAATGCTTCTTTTGGATAGTTTGGAGCTTCTAGTGAAACCGCCCAAATTGGAAGTGACGCTACACCAATCTCTGATGCAGAACTTATCATTTTTTCTAAATTGTTGTGCGCATCTTTAGGAGTAGATATACTTTTATATCTTCCTTTATTATAAAGATTCCAAACTTTGGCACTAAAAGGTGATACTTCATCTCCTTTTTGATTGTCTATTTGTGTTAAAACTCCATTAAAAGCTATCATCGGAAATGTAAACGAGAAAGTTAAAATGAGTAGAGCTAAAAGAGCAAAGATTCTTGCCTTTTTTAAACTTGTATGCATGTGTTATCCTTAGAGTGAAAATAATTCTAGACTTTTAAAGCCATTGATTATTATAGTTTTTATTATAGCTAAATATACTTTAACTTATTATAGACATAAGTCAATAATATAGTTAAATATAATAAATTATAAATTTTATTATATTTAAAAACTATAATAAAAGCAATAAAATTATAATCAAAACTTTGATTTAAGTCAAGAAATATCAAGGAAATTTATGATATGGGCATTTTTTCTTAAGAAGTGACAAATTTCATTTTAAGTCAGATTTTTCTAAGCTTGTAGTTGAATCTTCTGAGTAATTTATAAGCTAAATATTAAAATGAAATTTGAGAGGTTAAAATAAGAGATAGAGGAGGCAACTCCTCTATCTTACATTGAGTATAACTTAGTCTTTTATCTTAGAATAAGTTAGCATTTTCATCAACCCATTTTAGGTATTCGATAATGTCTTTAGTCTCTTCTTTACTCATATTTTGGTTCGGCATTCTTATTTTGAAGTAATCAATCATGCTCTTAACATATGGGTCTTCATACATTTTTTCTGGATGTAGGATAAAGTCACTTACCCACTTCTCAGCATTTTCATGTCTTTGTAAAACACCTGTCAAGTCTGGACCAGATGAAACTTTACCAATAACATGACATCCATTACAACCACCCTCAGCAAATGCTCTTTCACCTCTAGCAGCAGCAGCAGATTGTTTAGTAGCGATCTCTCTTACTAGTGCGTCTTTTGCACGAATTCCAACATCAGCAGTTTTAACCATTAGTTGCCAAATCATATTTTCAAAAAGGATAGCTTTTTCATAATCACCTTTTTTGTAGGCTTCATCAGCTTTCTTTTTCTGAGCAGGAATTTGGTTATATTGATCAAACGCATCAGTTACAAGGTCAGCTACAACTTTATGTTTATCAAACTTATTGTCTTTTAAGAACTTAACAACTGATTGAATAACAGCATCTGTAGCGTCATTTACTGCAACAGTTTTTTTGTACTCAGCTATTAACTCATCTTTTGACATTGTTTGCATTTTTAGTTTTTGAGCCGAAGTATATTTTTTGTTCGGATCTTTAACCATTAAGTAACCCATCATCTCTAAGTGAAGTGCAGAACAAAACTCTGTACAATAGTAAGGAAAAACTCCCTCTAAGTCAGCAGTAAACTTAACACTTCCTGTTTTACCAGGTTCTAGTGAGACGTGAACATCATGTTGACTAACTGTAAATGCGTGAGTCTCATCTTGAGCTCTCTCAAGGTTTGTTAAGTACATAGTTACCTCATCACCTTTATTAACCGTGATTCTCTCAGGGTTGATGTGTGAACGAACAACAGTAGCATATACAGTAACTTTATTACCATCTCTCTCAATTCTCTCTTGACCCGCCAAAGTTTTACCTTCATGAATCTTACCAGTTCTTACGTTTGTTCCCATTGGGTATCTAACGTGTGGGTGAAGCTTCTCAGCACGGATAGCAACAGCTTGGTGAGGTTCACCTAATGGAATAGGCATATCATATAAAAGATCCATTTTTTTACCACTAATGTCAATTAGCTGGTGACTTTGTGGATGCAATGGTCCAACAGGTTGATATCTATCAATCACTAGTTTGTTTAGTGAAATAACATATTTCCCTTGAGGATCAGCAGATTTTCCTTCCATTCCACAAAGGTGACCAACATTGTAGTGAACATTTACTTTGTCTAAAACTTTAAGAGTTTTGTAGTTCCACTTAACAATTTGTGAATCAACATATAGTGAAGTATAGATTTCACCATCTACGTTTGAGTATTGGTTATGCAATGGCCCAAGACCTAGTTCAGCTTGACCATGTAGTGATTCTTTCATATCTAAGATAGGAATACCATATGGGTCTTTACCAGCGTATTTTTTGCTCTTGATAAGTTTTTGAATCTTACTCCATTTATAAACAGAAGCGTGAGTATCTAACTTACCACAAACTGTGATATATTCACCATCAGGAGAGACATCAACACCGTGAGGTGATTTAGGCTCTGGGATTAAAAATAGTGCTTCATGCTTAACCGCAACATCCATAGGAACAATTCTATGTCCATTTACAACTTTTACATTTTTTTTATCTTCTGCAAGTTTTGCAAGCTTTTTCCAGTTATAAACATGTAAAAAGTCAGTGTCATTTCTTGACATACCAGCTTCATTTGGTGGCATACCAACTTCGATTCCACCTGTGTACATCTCTGAGTTAAATGAGTTTGTAAAGCCCCAACCATGAGAGACACCTTTACCAGCATCACTTAAATCTTGCATATATGGAGGCATCTCGATAGTAAAAGAGTCTTTTTGTTTTATACGACCAATTTTAGAATCAAACTTCCACATAGTGACACCACCACGGTATCTCTCTTTGTACTCTTCTATAGGTGCATAGTCATTATCAAATGGAGCAGCATATTGAGCAGCTTCTATGATATACTCTGAGTTTTGTGTAAAGAAAGCTCCACCGTGAGCAGATTTAAAAACAGGGTTTACAGCTATTTGTTGAGTCTCAAAGTCAGCCAAAGAGATGATAGCTATACGAGGAGTCGCTTTATCGTTGATTGCTAACCACTTACCATCATACTTACCATCTTTTTCAGATAGAGCAGGGTGATGAGTGTCTCCCCAGTTAATCTCTCTTCCACGGATGTTACCTTGTCTTAGAACCTTTTTAGATTCCTCATCAAAGCCATAACCTTGCCAAGGCTCAGGTGTAAATACACCAATGTACTTCAAGATTTTCATTGAAGGAACACCATAAACTATAACTTGTCCAGCTTGTCCAGCTGAGCTAAATACTACAAATTCATCTCTACCACCTGATGGCAGATATGTCTTAGCAGCACGAATAATGTCTTGTTCTGTTAAGCCTCTTTTCTTCATTACTTCTTGTAGCTCACCACCTGAAGCTGCTGATGCAACTGTTGCAGCTAGTGTAGTGCCTAAAAGAACTGAAGCAAGCTTATTGAAATGCTTAGTCATTTTCTTCTCCTTAAAATTCCTTTGAATATAAAAATATACCCAAATGATTCGTAATACTATTATATTTTTGAGGTCTATAATTTGACTAAGGTCAAATTATAAAATTAATTTTGAAATTTATTTAAGATTTAAGAATAGAACTAGAAATAAGAGAATTTAAGTCTTTTTTTAAGTCCTCTAGTCTCTTTGCAGAGGTTGTTAGCTCTTCTAGTGAGTCTATAAGAGCATCCTCTCTTTTAGTTAGCTCTTTGTCTATAGAGTGAGTCCCTTGCATGGTATAGATTAGCTCTAAGAGATCTGTAATGTTACTCTCAACTTGATACAAAGAGCCAAAAGAGTGTTCAATGGAGTGACTTGAATTTTCTATGGAGCTATTAATTTTTTCTACAAGTAAGTTAAAGTTATTTCTTGCTTGTAGTATCTCTTTGCTTTCATTTTTCATTTTTATAGGTTCTAGGTCTTTAATGCTGGAATTTGTAATAATTTTTTTTGAAGTTGATAAAAATTTCTGTATAAAAGAGATTAACTCTTTTAGCTGAGTAAAGAGATATACAAGAAGCACTACTAGGATTAAAAAAAGAGTGTATTGAAGGCTTTTAGAGCTATGAAAGTTTTTTTCATACTCAGTTTTATGCATCTTGATGAGTTCATCAAACTCCATAACAAGCTTTATATTTGCGTGGTATATATCATTTACCATTTTTTCTAGCAAAATAGTTGAATAGGGAGAAGTCGTTTTGGCTTTATCTCTAAAGTTTTGTACAAGAAGATAAAATTCGTTCCATAACTTAGTTATTTTTCTAGTTTTTTGAGTTATCTCTAAAGAGCCTTTTTGCTCTATTGGAAATTCTCTATTTTCCATATTTTTAACAAATGCTTTTATAGACTTATCTAACTCTTTTGTTGAAGAATCTCTATATCTATATACAAAAAATATATTTTTAGCTATATCTTGTGTAAAAGCTTTTTGTGAGTTTAGAAGATCAAGAAAATCATTGTTAAAACTATTTTGCTTTGAAATCTGGCTAGAGAGTAGAGCTAGAGTGATAGAGAGTATAAAAATAAGTATGCCAACTACTTTTATATTAGTCATTTGCTACTTCCTTCAATGCTTTTGAATCTAGCACCTTAATTCGACCATGTATTATATCAATAATATTATTTCTCTTTAGTCTATTTAAAACGCGAGATAGAGTTGCTGGTTGTATGTGAAGTATTAGAGATATATCGTGTCTTTTTAGTTTGTTAAACATCTCTAAATCACTGTGAAGCATCATAGAGACCTTTTGAACTGAGTCATATATAAACTCACGATTTATCAAAGATTGAAGTTTTTGAGATCTTTCATTTACCTCACAAGATAGCTCTAGGCAGAGTTTTTGTTTATCTAAAAAATTTTCTTTAAATAGCCCATAGTCTATGTTTAAAACTAAGGACTCTTCAACAATAGAGATGTTGGAAAAAAAGTTAAGAGTTTGGCTTTTAAAACTCTCTATCTCTGAGAGTAGAGAGTTTTTATATATATAGTATAGAAAAATTTCATTTTTGTGTTTGTCTATCTTGTAGGATTTTGCTAAGCCACTTATAAGAAACTCTAAGTTTTGACTCTGCTCATTTTCATAATGAAGCACATACTCATTTGCGTAAGTAGTAAGCGTACAAAAAGAAGATAAGAGCTCTATCTCTTTAGCATCAAGAGAGCTAAAAAAGATCAAAGATTCCAAAATCTCTCGAATAGACAACTCTTAAGTCCTATTCTAAGATAACAGGACAATCTTCTTGTGAGATATTAAACTCAAAAAGTTTAGCTTTAGATTTTGCACTGATGTAAACATATAATGCATTTATGCCAGCTTTTAAAAACTTATGTGAAGTTTGACAAACTCCCATAGTTACAGCTTCTTTCATTCTTGATCTATCTTCTTTTCTCACAGCCTCATCACTCTTTGAACCAGTGTTTATCTCAAAAGTATATACAAGTGTAGCACCGTCATTTTTTATAGATGTAAAAGTTGTATATTTGTCTATCACTTGAGGAAGGGATTTAGATGTTTCTTGTGCTACCATTTCTGCTATAGTTATATTTTGAGACTTCATCTCTTTTTGGGGAAATACACCAGTTCTTGTTGGTATCTCAGATGAAAATAAGAAAGTAGATAAAACTACCATTAGAAATATTTTGTTCATTATTACTCTTTTACTTAAAATTTATATAATTAAAAAGTCAAGCTTTTGATCTCAATCAGTAAGCCAAGACGACAATATCTTTAATCCTGTTGTTGTCTCATATATGAAGGAATATCCAAGTAATTCTCATCATATTCTCCACCAACTACTAATTTTGGACGAAGTTTTATTTTTGCTTGTGGCTCTTCACTTACAAAGTCTTCATTATTGGAACCTGTGCCCATATCTTTTTCAAAGCCTGTTGCAATTATAGTTATTTTTATATAATTTGGCTCAATAGTCGCATCTGTAGATGTACCAAAGATAACCTCTGCATCTTCGTGTGCACTCTCATGTACAACATTCATAGCATCTGATATCTCCATAAGTGGAAAATCTGGATGCATCTTGAAGTGAACTAAAACACCCATAGCTCCGTTAATTGTCATGTTGTCAAGTAGAGGTGACTCAATTGCTGCTTTAATAGCTTCATAAGCAGCATTTTCACCCTCATATTCACCAACGCCCATAAGTGCCATACCTTTATGACTCATTACAGTTTGCAAGTCGGCAAAGTCTAGATTTATATCATTTTCACCACTCGCAAGTATTACACCCGAGGTTCCACTCACAGCTTGAGCTAAAACACCATCAACTATCTTAAAACTCTCTTTTAGTCCGAGTCTTCTATCTATGATGGAGAGTAGCTTGTCATTTGGAATAACTACAATAGAGTCGCTCTCAAGCTTAAGCTCTTCTAGTCCAGATTCAGCAAGTTTTAGACGTTTTTTGCCCTCAAAGGAGAAAGGTTTCGTAACTATAGAGATAGTTAAAGCCCCAACTTCTTTTGCTATTTGGGCAATAACAGGAGCAGCACCAGTCCCAGTTCCACCGCCTAGACCTGCTGATATAAAGACTATATCAGCACCATCAAGAGCGTCTCTAATCTCATCATAGCTCTCTAGCGCTGAGTCTTTTCCAATAGCGGGCTTCATTCCAGCACCAAGACCCTTAGTAAGCTTTGTACCTATCTGAATCTTAGATGCGCTCTCTGCTTCATAAAGAACTTGAGCATCAGTGTTTATCATAATCATCTCGATGCCACAAACACCCTCTTTAATCATATGACCGATCATGTTACCACCACCGCCACCTACGCCTACTGCTATTATTCTTGCTCCACTTAGGTTGCTTGCTTCTTCAATTACATATGGTTCCATAATCTTACTCCTTAAAATAGCTGGGTTGCCCAGTTCCAAAATTTGCTAAAAACTCCAGCTTCATCGTTTTTTTTATCTTTTTTAGATTCCAAAGAAACCATTTTTTGCTCTTGCTCTTCTTCAGCCGAGGGTGCAATAGGAATCTCACTCTCAGTAGAGAAGTTTACCTTACTTTGTGAAACAGGTGTCTCGTTTGAGTGCCGAACTCTTTTGTTTACATCTATCTCATAAGGAGTGTAGTATTTTGCACTATACATAACCAAACCGATAGCACTTGAGAACTCCGCACTTCTTAAGTTGTCAAAAAGTCCGTCCATTTCTATTGGGCGAGCAAGGCGAACAGGCACTGAACCAAATGTAGCTACAGCTAACTCTCTGATGCCTTCCATCTTTGAGAAACCACCAGTTAGAACTATACCAGCTCCTAGCTGATCTTTAAGACCGCTATTTTCTATAAACTGGGCTAGTATCATAAGTGTCTCTTCAACTCTTGCAAAGATGACATTGTGAACTACTTCAAGAGAGACCTCGTGAGTAGTCTCCTCATCACCTATAATTGGAAGCTCTATAAGCTCATTGCTAGGAGCAAGAAGTGAGCCATAACTTAGCTTTACACTATCGGCAATATTGAGTGGAGTATGTAGAGCCATAGATAAGTCACTTGTAACATGGTTCGAGCCGACTCCCAAAAAGTCATTATATCTGATGGAATTACCAGAGTGGATGGTTATATTGCTCGTGTTTCCACCCATATCAATAACGGCAACGCCTAGCTCTTTTTCATCAGGATTTAGAGTAGCTATAGAAGATGCATAGCCATTGAGTACTACATTTTCTACCTCCACACCAGCTCCACGAACAGCTTTTTTTAGGTTGTTTAGGTTTGACTTTTGAGTAGTTATGATGTGTGCTTCAACTTCAAGTCTTGAAGCATTCATACCAAGCGGGTCTTCTATAAAATCCTGATCATCGACCTTAAAGTTATATGGAAGAGCATGGAGTATCTCATACTCGTTTGGTATGTTGGCGTTATAAACAGAGGTGTTCATAACTCGCTCAATCTCTTTAAAACTTACTTCTTTGTTTTGAATGTTAACTATACCGTTTGAGTTTAGACTTTTAGTGTATGCACCAGATATAGAGACTATAGCAGTTTTGACATCACTACCAGAGACTCTTTTTGCATCATTTATTGCAGTTTTTATAGATTTTGAGGCTAACTCTATATTTGTTATGCTTCCTCTTTTTAAACCTTGCGCTTTAGAAATACCAGCACCCGTTATAGATACTGAATTATCATCGGCAATTTCAGCAATGATAGCGCATATCTTTGTGGAACCAACATCTATGGCTAAAACAGTTCTGCTCAACTTAGAGTCCTTGAATAAATATCTCTGTTTTGTACTTGTTTTGGAGGTTTTTTACCAAACCTTCGTTAAACAAGTCACTCTTTATCCTAACTATAGGGTTGTTAGGGTTGTTATTAGAATTCTCAAGCAGTTTTTGTTCCAAGATGTTATAAAGAACAATTTTTCCACTATTTAAAGCTATAAATCCTCTTTTTTTGTCTGTTGCAAAAAGAGCGTTTAAAAATTCGTTTGCCTCTGTCTCTTGAAGATTTGCAATCTTGTTTGCATCTTGATTTGTTATAAAATCTGTAGAGTCTCCTTTAAACGTCTTAACTGAGTTTTTAGCTAACTCTAAGAGCTTGTTGTTTTTTTGCTCTTGAACATATTTTGGCAAAATCTCATCTTTAGCATCTTCATAACTCTTTACACTTGATGGGATAGTTTTTATCAGTTCAAATGTAAAGTACTCATCTCCTACTAAGATTGGCTTTAACAGTGGAGATGTAGGAGATGTTTTTGAAATAGCTTCTAAAACTTCGTCATTATAAGGGTTATTTGAAGCTGAGATAATAGTAGTTGTTACCTCTATATCAGGAGCGAGAGTTCCTTTTTTGTAGTCTATGTAAGCTCTAAGAGCTGTATCTTTAGTTTCTTTTGCATCAAGTTTGGCTATTACTGATGCTTTTGC
This sequence comes from Sulfurimonas hongkongensis, assembly GCF_000445475.1. Classification (NCBI taxonomy): domain Bacteria; kingdom Pseudomonadati; phylum Campylobacterota; class Epsilonproteobacteria; order Campylobacterales; family Sulfurimonadaceae; genus Sulfurimonas; species Sulfurimonas hongkongensis. Next base: position 303,574 of record NZ_AUPZ01000002.1, on the reverse strand, counting down.
GCCCTCAAATGGAAGTATCTTTGCATCTGTATCTTTGAAGTTAATCTTGTTCTCTTCATAGTACTCTCGTATCTCTTTATCTTCATACTTACCAGAGACTCTTGGCTGCTTTATAAACTTAACTTCATACATGACTTCACTCATAAAGTTTTGTTTGTTTTTTTCCCAATATGGCATAAGAACTTCATCTGAAGTGTCAACTGAGATTTTTTCATCACTTATTACTTTATACTCTATCTTATCTGCTATATTTAAGATATTTTCTATGATATCAAGTTCATTTTTACTTACATCAACTGGCAATAAAGCTAAGGTTTTTTGTATCAAAAGCTCTTTTTTTATATCTGCTTCATACTCTTTTGTAGTCATGTTATTTCTTGATAAAACCTGCTTATAAATCTCTTTATCAAAAACACCATCTTTAAAGAAAAATTCCTTAGTCTTGAGTCTCTCTAAAATCTCTTTTTCACTTACATCTAAGTCATAAGAGATACCAAGATTTAAAACAAGTGCTTGGTTTATAAGCTGTTTTAGCGCCTGCGATTGGAGTCCGAAACTTTTTGCTTTTTCTTCATCAAAGTTGCCTTGAAACATCTCGTTGTATTGAGCGTAAAGATTTGAGTAAGTTTTTTGAAGTTCACCTATGGTTATCTCAACGTCTCCAACCTTTGCAGCAGCTCCAGCCTTGTCTCCATAAGAGTATTGCCCCCATCCAACAAAGCCTGCTCCGACGAAAGCTATAGTTGAAATCCAAATAGTTATAATGAGATATTTTTTATGTCTTTGCATCCATGAAATCATGTATTGTTACCTTATAGCGCGATATTTTCGTAATTCTATGTAAATTCTCATTAAACCTTGATAAAAGGGTTGCGAGAGTTTAATTTGTACAGATTTAAAATAGTGAAATTTAAGTGAAGATGATTTAGGTTTTGTTACAATGGTTTAATTAGATTTTATGCTAAAATAATAGTATTTTTATTTTGAATCTAGCAGGAGTGATTGTGCAAGTCGAATATCCTATTGATATTGTTCAAAGTAAATTTCATCAAGATGTAGAGAGCTATGGACGAGTTTTGTTTTTTTCAAAAGATGAAATGGTTTTAACACCCCAAGAGCTAACGAAAAAATTCTTTTTTGTACTTGAGGGCAGAATTAAAGTTTCACAAGTGAATCTAAAGAATGCTAAAGAGCAGATTATCACCATCTTAACTAATGGCGATATGTATGATGTAGTTACGCTTCTTGATGGTAAGCTACATGAAAATCTATTGTATGCACTAGATGAAGTTAAAATCGTATGTTTTCCTATTGAGATCGTTAGAAAATGGATGCAAGAGGATCAAAATTTTAATAAAATACTTTTTCCATATGTTTCAAATCAGTTAAGAGAGAGGGAGGAGCTTGCTTTGGACCTCTCGCTTTATAGTGTTTCAGAGAGACTTATAAAGCTAATTTCAAAAACTACAAATCATGAAAATCCTAGCAAGCGCAATCTCTTACAAAATCTTTCACACGAAGTAATTGCAAGTATAATAGGAACTGTAAGAAAAGTGCTTAATCGACATATTCAACAACTAAAAGATGATGATATGATCACTGTCAAGCGTAAAAATATTGAAATAAAAGACGCACAAAAACTTCTAGACAGCCTTCCTCTATCTTAAGTGCCACTAAAGTGGCAGACTTATTTTATTAAATAGACTAGACTTAAATTCGTAAAACGAGGAAGAGTTGGATTGTTCTTCTTGTTCTTCTTTTTTATGATTACAACTTCAATTTTGCTAACAGTAACGATTTGATTTATAGAGGTGCTAATGATTGGTTTGGTAAGTCAGATGGGGTATATCAGTCAAAGCAGCACAAGCTATAAAGAGTTACATTAGCTGATAGAGGGAGTAAAAAAGATAGCAGTGAATAATCAAACATAAAGGCTAAACAATTAGTCTCTTGCCTATTACTACACAGTTTAGGAGGGTTGTAGATGATACAGGCGATTATTATTTATAAAAAAAACAAAGAAAATATTGAAAGATTTTTACTTGATAATATTTCCAATAATGTTACTAACGAGCTTACAGATAAACATCTAAGTAGCTTTTTTAAAACATTTAAATCACTACAAATGCTTTATGTTACAGATGATAATTATCAACAATCCAAAGCAAAACTTATAAGAGATAAGAAGGATACGGCACCATTACCAATAGATAGAATAGTTACTTTTGAAAAGAGAGTTATAAAAGGTGGAAAATATGTTAGCTCTCCTTATGTGTCCATATCAACAGGTCGTACCATTATTACAGTCATTAAAAAGATAGAAAAGAACTATTTAGTAATGGATTTTGATTTAATTGATTTATTAGAAGAGTTAAACTATGTCACACATGGCACATTTTTTATAAAAACAAATAAATTTTTTTATGCTACTATAGGATACGGACTGTATCTATTATCTGCAATTTTAATTTTATACTCTATTCTAACTTTTGGCTCGTACCTGCTCTACTATGATTCAACATTAATAGAAGCCACATTTAAATCTATTGTTTCAATTACATTAGGATTGGCTATTTTTGATTTGGGTAAGAACTTATTGGAACATGAAGTTATTTATAGACAAGAAGCAGAAAAAGGCAATAGCAGCAGAGTTTTTATTAAATTTTTAATTTCAATAATTGTTGCGATATCAATAGAAGGATTGATATTTATTTTTAAAATTATACTCTCAAAAGAATACAGTGATATGACTTATGCTTTTTATTTAATTGCTGGCGTTTCCATGTTTATTATATCTTTATCTATATTTAGTAAACTTTCCCGTAGTTGATTTTTTTTAAAGTGCCACTAAAGTGGCAGACTTATTTTATTAAATAGACTAGACTAATACTGCAAATAAAAATAAGGAGTTAAAAATGTACATTACAAAATATAACCCAACTAGAGATATGCGAGAGTTTCAAAGAGGATTTAATAGTTTCAACTCATTCTTAGATAATTTTATGGGTGGTATGGCAACAATTAGCAAGGCTGATTTTGAACCTTTAGTCAACACGCGGGAGGGAGAACATGCTTACCATGTAGAGTTGGATCTGCCAGGTATGAAAAAAGAGGATATCAATGTAGATGTAAAAGATAATGTTGTAACAATCTCAGGTGAAAGAAAGACTAAAGAAGAGGTTGAAAAAGAGGACTACTATAAAATAGAGAGTAGTTATGGAAAATTTGAAAGAAGTTTTACTCTGCCTGAGAATGTAGATATTGAAAATATACGTGCAGAATCGCAAGATGGTGTCTTAGAAGTGATCATACCAAAGTTTCAAAAAGTAGAGAAAAAGTCAAAAAAAATAGAGATTAAATAGGAGGTTTATTATGAGCTTTATTGAAAAAACTAAAGAGATAGGAAATGAGATAGAAGAGAGCTTAGAAAAAGGGTTTGAAAAAGGCAAGGAGGTGTTGAGTAATGTTGCTAGTCATCTCCCTTTTGCAAACTTGGCGAAAAAGAAGGGTGGAGATTTTCATGTCGAAATTGATTTACCTGGTGTTAAAAAGGAGGATATCGAAGTAAAAATTG
>NZ_AUPZ01000001.1 GCF_000445475.1 Sulfurimonas hongkongensis | reverse complement strand
ATAAATAGTATCTTCTTTAAATAAAGTGGTACATTTTTACTCTGCGTTACTGGTGTATTTTACCTCTGCGTTTGACAATAATAGTTTATGCTCAAACTTATATCTCTCTTTTGTTTTAAAGATGGTCTGAATAAAGAGTGCTAAAAAGATGGGGGCTAGCATTATGCTAAAGTTAAACCTTACTGCAAAATCACCATATATTTCAAAATAGTGTGCCAATGAGCCATAAATATAAAATATCCATAAGGTTGAGGACATAAGATATAAGGAGTAGTAGAGATACTCTTTATACCTTGAAGATATAAAGATGAGTAAGTTGTATATAGCCAAAGCCAAAAGAAGCCCAGATATCAATACTGCATCTACTTTTTCATAAATTAAATGTCTAACAGATTCTTTCTGGGAATATATTAAAAAGTTGTAAAAATGATAAGCTGGAGTTTTTTGATGCACATATATTGTTTTATATTCGTCTGGATTAAGGGTGATTGCAAATATAGCATCTGCACCATTTAGTTGTTCTTTTGCTTGTGGAGAATATGGAATAATTGCCTGCTCTTTGATAAGTTTATCATTTTGATCTACTTCAAAGTATTCTAAGCTTGTAAATTTAAATGCTAAGTCTTGATGCAAAAAAAGAGTTTGCTCTTTAGTAGTTGCATTAAAAAGTTTTATTTTTATCCAAACATTTTTGACTTTAACGCCTAAAGAGTCCTTGTTTTGACCTTGCTCAAATTGCATGGTTTTGATATCTTCAAATTTTAGTTTATGCGTATTGTCAATAAGATAACTTAGTTTAAAATCTGTAATGCTAAACTTATCTGAGTTTATATTTACAATTGGTTCAGCCAATGAGAGAGAGATTAGCGATAAGAAGAGTATAAATAGTCTCATATGTTTTTCTTTTTACTGTATTTTACCTTTAAGGATGGATAATACCTAATTTGACTTTATATATAAAGAGTAAAATAACACATTTTTTAAAAAGTGAGGCTTTTAGGAGTGCCAACCAATGGCATTCTCCACGATGAGCCTCGCCTTTTTGCAATTATTTATCTAAGTTAAAGTGTCTCTCTAAATCTGCGTTATATAGAAGAACTGGAACTACTATGAGTGAAGCAATAACAGCGGCTATTGTTCCAAAGATTAGTGCTACTCCTAATCCTCCAAAGACAGCATCTCCAGCTAGAAGAGTAGATGCTAGGATGATAGCAGCTGCGGTTAGAAAGATAGGTTTTGCACGAGTTGCTGCGGCATATGCAATAGCATCAGCTTTTGACATCGATTTTTCACTCATAAGAGACTTTGCAAAGTCTATAAGAAGTAGAGAGTTTCTTGAACTTATACCTATGAGCGCGATAAAGCCTATAAGCGAAGTTGCAGTTAGAAAAAAGGTGTCTGTTGTAAAAATATCCATAATCCAGTGACCGACAATTACTCCGATGATGGACAAGAATGAACCTAATAAAATGATACCACTTATGGTATAACTTTTATAGTAAATGACCATGAGTAGAAATATTAAAACAAGTGCAGCTATAAAAGCAGCTCCAAGCTCTACAAAAGTATCTAGTGTCACTTCCATCTCTCCATCCCAAAGAAGTTTGTATACTTTTTTATTCTCTTTATCTGTCAATTTTAGGTTAAAAAGACCGATTTTCTCAACTAAGTACTTATCGCTAAAAGTATCGATGATAACATTTCTCGCTTCCATGAGAGGATAGACTTGTGAGACCATATCTGTCTCTGCTACAACATTTGTCATCTGATGCAAGTTTTTACTCATAATAAGCGGATTTGACTTTTTAGGAACTATAGTTACTAGCTCAGTGATGGGGATCATCATGCCCTGTTTATTCATCAGTTTCAGGGATGCAAGCTTTGCTCTTACGGCGCTTAGCTCTTTTGAAGAAAATCTTTTTGATTCTCTACTTAGTGATAGATAGATAGGAATCTGATCATTATAAACATCAGAGTTTTTAACACTAATCTCCATACCTTCAAATGCTAAATAAATGATATCATTTAACTGTTTTACACTAACTCCTGAGCGAGCTACTTTTGTGCTGTTAACTTGAATCTCATATGTGTCATAGATATCATCTTGCATAACATCTACATCTACTAAGCCATCAGTCTTTTTAAAGACTTCACTAACTCTGTTTGCAAGCTCTCTTATACCATCAGTATCATTACCATATATTTCAGCAACTACAGCTGCTAAAACAGGAGGACCAGCTGGTGGTTCTACAAAAGAGATGATGGTGTCTTCATAAATGGACCCACAGTTCTTTACAATAAGAGGGCGGAGACGTTGCACCATCATATAAGATGGTTCACTTCTGTCGTGTTTTTTTGTAAGATTTAAGACTATCTCAGCTTCATGTTCACCATTTTTAAAGTGTGAGCCTTTGATAAGTCCAGCAAAATCAAGAGGTGCTCCCATGCCTAAAAATACCTCTATATCTAAGACTTCATCTTCTTTTTGAAGTTCACTAACTACACAATCAGTCACATGTTTAGTCTGCTCTACAGAGCTCCCATTTGCTAAAGTTGTGTAGATGGTAAAAGTGTCATTATTTTTACCTGGTAGCATCTTTGCTAAAACCATTTTAGAGGGTGCTATCATTAATACTGAGAGTATAAAAGCTACTAAAGTTGCAAAGAGTATAAGTCTTCTTTGAGTTGAACTTTGGATGCTTTTTTTTACTGCAATTTCAAACTTTTTAAACATTAATGCTCTCCTCCTTTTGAAAAATCTGGTCGCTTTAACATCCTAAGAGCTAAGTAAGGCGTAAAGATATATGCGACAAATAGAGAGGCTATAAGTGCTACTGGAACATTTGCAGGGATAGGCTTCATAAATTGCCCCATCATCTGTCCAACAAAAGCCATAGGAATCATAGTCATGATAATAGCAAGTGTCGCGATATTTGTAGGTGGACCTATTTCATCAGTTGCACGAACCATTAAACTATCTGCATCACAATGTGCAGATTCTTTATCGTGAAAGTGTCTATGAATATTTTCTATCACAATTATCGCGGCATCAACTAAAAGCCCAAGTGAGAGTAAAAAGGCAAAGAGCGTGATTCGGTTGATGGTTTGATCTGTTAAGTAGGCTACAAAAAGAGTTATAGCCAAGATAGCAGGGACTGTAAAAGTAACTATAAGTGACTCTCTCCATCCAAGAACAAGTGCTAGTAAGATAGCGATGATAATTATGGATAAAACAAGATGAAAAACAAGTTCATTTACAGCTTCGTTAGCTCTCTCTCCATCGTTTCTAGTGATGACATAGTTTATGCCGTTTTCACGAAGGAGTGACTTGTAAGTCTCAAGTTCACTCTTTACTGCATCTGCTATTATAACAGCGTTTGTACCTTGAAGCTTTGACACCGTTAGAGTAACTTGATCTCTAAGGGCAGTAAATTCTTTGTTCTCATCCTTGATACTTATTTGAACAGATTTAAAGTTTTGAATGTCATAAGACTTTTCAACCCTTGCAACTTCACCTAGATGGATAGTTGAGCCCATATGCTCGGCTACTATGATATTTTCTATGTCTTTTGCATTTTCTATTGCATTTTTTACGCCAACCATGATGATTTTGTTGTCATCAGTCCGATTTTTAACGGCTGGAACGCTGTATGAAAGGGATTGCACAGCTTGAACAATCTGCCCCATAGATAGATTGTAGCCTGAGAGTTTATTTAGATCTACTTCTATGTTAAACTGAGTTTTATTTCCACCCTTTAGTTCCGTGACTGCAACATTTTCAAGTCCGTTTATATGATGCTGTATTTTTTTAACTCTATCATAAAGTTCAGTCTTACTCATCTCTTTGTTGTTTGAGTAAAATGCAACTGAGACAACTGGAATATCTACATCTATATCAAGAGGTTTGATGATGGGATTCATCGCTCCTTTTGGAAAGATATCAGAATTTTGCATTATCTTGTCATAGACTTTTAAGTTAGAATTTTCTTTTTCTTCTCCTATAAAAAATGCAGCGTTTACTACGCCAACATTGTCCATAGCCATTCCTGTGATATGCTCAACACCTTTTACCTCTTTTAGCTTTCTCTCTAGTGGTTTTACTATAACTTTTTGTATCTCAGCGGCACTCGCACCTGGAAGTGCTACTATGACCGTTGAACCACTCACAACCATTTGAGGATTTTCTTCTCGTGGCATAATTATAAGCGAGAGATAACCAATAGCGAGTAAAAATATTCCAAGAACTATTGTTAGAGGATTTCTTAAAAATCCACGCGCTAGTTTTCCAGCCAAATCATTAGGCTTATAAGATTTTTTATTGTTATTCATCAATAAGCCTTAGTCTATCTCAACTGTAGCGTACATACCAGGGTAAACTGACTTGCTATTACTCTTAAAAGAGACCTTGATTTTAAAAGTGTGTGTCATTGGGTTTGAACTTGGGATGATGGCAGTTACTTCACCTATGCTATCGATGCCAATGGATGGAATCTTAACTATGACTTTTTTACCGTGGTGAATGCGGTTCAGATCATTCTCAGCTATTTCTGCTGAGATTTTAAGACTGCTTAAGTCTGAGAGTATGATAGCTGGCATTCCAGGCATAGCCATCTCGCCAACTTTAATGTTTTTAGCAACTACTACGCCACTGTTTGGTGCTTTAACATTTAGATATCTATATTGGTTTTTTACCTCTTGAAGCCTTGCTTTTGCAATTGACATCATATTTTGAAGGTTTAGTGCAGCTAACTCTAGATTTTCTACCTCATACTTTGAGACCATATCTTGAGCTAAAAGCCTCTTATATCTCTCTAGATTTAGTTTTACATTTGAGTATTGGTTTTGATACATTTGAAGACTTAGTTCAGCTTGCCTTTTTGCAGAATCTATCTCTCTAGAGTCTATGGAGTAGAGGATTTGGTCTTTTGTAACTCTCTCTCCCTCACTTACATTCACTTGAGTTACAAAGCCCATAAAACGGCTTGTAATCATCTTTTGGTTATCTGAAATAACACTTCCTGCGAGTGTAAGTGTCTCAGCTATTAATGATGCTGATATTGCTATTAGTAGTAAAAGTTTTTTCATTATCTATTTTCTCCATTTGCTAATTTTTCAAGTGCAAAAATACGTTCATTTCTTTTGTTTTTTGCCTTTTGCAGTTCTAATATTTTTTGAATCTGTTCAGATTGCTTTATGATAACATCGCTCATAGATACAAGTTTTTCTCTGTATCTACCCTCATAATTTTTGTATATCTCATTTGCAAGCTTTAGCTCTTTTTTTAGTGAACTTATTTCTAAGTTGTAAGTCTCTATCTCTGTTCTTATCTCATCTACTTTTAGAGATATACCCTTTTTTGCTAACTCAACCTGAGTCTTTGTTTTTAACTGATCTATGCGAGATTTTTCTATCTTTGCACCATCTATGCCACCATTGAAGATGTTCCATGTAAGCCTAGCACCAACTGTATAAGCCTTGTGGTCATCAGCATCTCCTAAAAATGTATCATCGGCAGTTGAGACCTCCGCAAAAGCTCCAATCATCGGATAGTAGGCTGATTTTGAGACATCTAGCATACTTTGGCGAACTTCTAAGCCCGTTGTTGCTCTTTTAATATCAAGGTTATTATCTAAAATATAGTCATTGCTAAACTCTGGCATCACTACATCTGATACAGTTGTAGTGATGTTATTTACCTTTTCATTTAGTAAAAAACTTATGTAGTGGTAGAGTAGCTCCTGATTTGACTTCATTTGAAGGAGTAGTCTCTCCACATTTCCCTTTTTAGCTTGAACTTCAAGAAGATCAACTTTTTTTGCATAGCCTACAACTATCATCTCCTCTGTCATCTTCTCTAGTGTCTTTATGTTTGAGAGAATCTTGTTTAGATTTTTAGATGAACTCCTTAGGAGTGCCATGTCATAAAAACTTTTTCTTAACTGATAAACCTGTTCATTTATCACTTGCTCTTTTTCTAAGCCTTTCATCTTAGACATAGACTCCATAATCTCAACATAACTAGATATTTGAAAACCTGTAAAAAGAGGCACTTCATACTTTAGTTTGCTTTGAAAAAAGTTTCTTGAGTCTGGGTAGTTTAAGTTATCTGGTTGTGTAGCTAAGAGGGTGTTTGTATTACCCGGCAAGCCACCCATTTGAGCTAAAAACTCATCAAATCCAAAATCATTAAAATCTGCTTCTCTTGAAGTGAGTTTAAATCCAAATACATTTCCAGCATCATTTGAGTTTGAAAAGTCTTGTATAAAGTCAAGTTTACCCCAGTGACTGCCACTTGCAGTTTTAATTTCAGCTCTTGCAGAGTCCACATCAAAGGATGCACTCTTTATCTCTAAATTCTTTGATTTTAAAATCTCTATGGCTTCTTCAAGAGTTAAAGCCTTTGAGATGCCAATATCAGAAGCGTTTAAAGATAGTGCTAAAAACAGCATACTAAGCATTTTTTTCATTAGCATATTTCCTTTATTTGTAATTATAAATTGATTAAGTCTAGATTATAACATATATTCCTTTTTTGTATATTGAGTTATTTATAAGATTGAAAATATTTAACTTTATAATGACTATATGAAACATTTACCAATAGTGATACTTCTTATCACTTTATATGGTGCAAGACTTTTTAATCTAAATTTAGCTAAAATACTACTTAAAAAAAGGCTAATCATAGATATGCAAACCTTAGTAGATGCCCTAAGATTAAAGGGTAAGATTTATAAAAAGATGCAAGAAGTCTCTCCAAAAGAGCTTGGTATCAGAAATAAGATAAAGATATATAAAGCTACTGATATAAGAGGCTGTTTTTGGGCTATCTTTGCAATTTCTCAAAAGAGTAGGGTGCTTATGCGTGATGTGTATAAATTTGAAGAGATTTATGAAAAATTATCTATCTTTTTTGAACATGATTTTAAGCATAAAATAGTATTTATAGATGCACCACTTTGCTCAAAAGCAAAAGAAGCACTAAGCACTAAAGGCTGGAAGATTTACTAATGCTTTTATGTGATATTGGCAACACTTCGTATCATTTTTTGTCCCAAAGCGAGAGCTTTAAAAAGGATGTAAAGAGTTTTGATGCAAGTGAAGTTAAACATAAAGTTTACTATATCAGCGTAAACAAGGATGTAGATATAAGCTTAAAAAATCTAGCAAACTGGGTAGACATCTCCACTCATTTGGATAAAGCAAAGTACTACGAGACTATGGGCGTGGATAGGATGATGGCTCTTGAAGCTATAGAGGGAGGCATTATCTTAGATGCAGGAAGTGCTATAACAGTTGATGTTAAAAGAGATGGAGTCTTTGAGGGTGGTTTTATCTATCCTGGACTAAAGACAATGAGCGAGAGTTATAAAAACATCTCTAGCGCACTAGCTTATGAGTTTAACTTTGACATTGACTTGAGAGGACTACCAAAAAATTCACAAGATGCCATAACCTACGGTTACCTAAAAACACTCTACTGTGAAGTGATGTCACATAAGATGGAGATAATATTAACAGGTGGAGATGCAAACTTATTTGCTAAAATCTTCAAAGAAGCAAGGGTGGATGAGCACTTGGTTTTTAAAGGGATGAAGAGGGTTATCTCAGACTTGTAAAAATCACTCTTTCTTTAAAAAGTAAGCACTCTATCAGCTGCCATAGTCCAAGAGGCAAGATCTTGCATCGTTGCTTTGATATTTTTGTCAAAATATGGCTCGTTTTTGTTAAGTCCGCATCTAGCTTGACATGTGCCACATACTTTAAGTGCTACTCCATCATGATATAACTCTTTTAAAATTGCCACTAAGTCAAAATCATAAAATTCGGGTTTTAGCGTATTATCACGCGCCAAATCAACGCCATCATTCATAATAAATATTTGGACCACCTCTCCTCTTTTATGTAGAGTTTTTACCAGTCTAAGAGCATTGTAAGTGATGTCGCTTCCATCATAAGGTTGGTGATTTAGTATGATAAGTGTTGCCATGATTTGAGTTCCTTTAAAAAGTTTTTATTTACCCTTGAGGGATTCAATGTTTAATTTTATCTAAATTTGAGGGAGTTTTTAAAATCCACTCAGATAAAATTTCTAACTCCTTATCATCTATCTCACTAAATGCTGGCATAATAGCACCCTTTGACCAGACTCCTTTACTTCCATTTTTAATACTTTGAATCATCTCATCTTTATAGTCCGCAAATTTATTTGCTATATCTACAAGAGATGGTCCAACCTTTTTTATGTCAATACCGTGACATCCTAAACATCTGTTTTTAAGTGCTATCTTTTGGCCAGGAGCAAGTGCGTCAAATGCTGCTTGGCTCTTTTGTATCTTTGTGAGATTTTCTTGAGTATAGTGTGTAAAGATATATGAAGCTATAGCCTTTGCTTCATCTGATGTGAGTTTTCCTTTTAGAGATGGCATTAGTCCATATCTCTCTAGACTTGCCTCATCACAAAAAGACTTCTCTAGTGATGGATTGAAGATATAATCACTAACAAACTCTATAGCTTTTGAAGTCCTCTGACTCTCATCTGTTGGTGTGACAAAACTATGTACATGAAAAGATACTGCCATAATTGGTGGAGCTAGTTCATCATCTGAGATGATTGGAGGCATATTTATGTCATGACAAGATGCACACTTTAACTCTAAGAGTTTTTTCCCATCAAGGTTTTTACTGAGAGGTTTTTCATCACAAGCTGTAAAAACAAGTAATAGTGTGAGTAGAAAAATATTTTTAATCATAATTTTTCCTTTTAAATATTATAAGTAAGTATAATTAATTGATGATTAAAATAAGGTAAAAATATAAAAACAGTCAAATATATAAGATATCTCATCTTTATTTTCATCATCCTGAGACTCAAACTTTTTTCGCAGTCTCAGGAATTTATGGAATTAGATATTAAGTTCATCTCTTACTAGATGAACAGCTTTTACCATGTTTATGAGGCTTGGTTTTACCTCTTCGTATTTTCTAGTTTTTAGACCACAATCAGGATTTATCCATAATTGCTCTTTTGGTAGAACTTCAAGAAGCAGTTTTATCTGTTTTACAATCTCCTCTACGCTCGGCACTCTTGGGCTATGAATATCATAAACACCAGGACCAACTTCTTGTTTGTAGCCAACTTCTTTAAAGACTTTTAAAAGCTCATTCCCACTTCTAGCAGTCTCTATGGAGATAACATCTGCATCCATGGCTTCTATGGTTTTTATGATGTCGTTAAACTCACTGTAACACATATGTGTATGGATTTGAGTCTCTTCTTTAGATGAACTTACCGCTATTTTAAAGTCTCTCACAGCCCACTCTTCATAAATCTTTATCTTTTTTTCTCTTAGTGGATAACCCTCTTTAAAAGCTGCTTCATCAACTTGGATGATTTTTATACCTGCCTTTTGCAAGTCATCTATTTCGTCACTTAGAGCTACTGCAATCTGCTTTGAGACTTCATTTCTTGGTTTATCATCTCTTACAAATGACCAGTTTAGGATAGTTACAGGACCAGTTAGCATCCCTTTCATTATCTTGTTTGTTTTACTTTGAGCATAAGTTATCCAATCAACAGTCATAGGTTTAGGCCTGCTAATATCGCCATAGATAAAAGGCGGTTTTACACATCTGCTACCGTAACTTTGAACCCAGCCGTTTTGTGAAAAACCATAACCTTTTAATTGCTCACCAAAATACTCAACCATGTCGTTTCTCTCAGGCTCGCCGTGAACTAAAACCTCGATGCCACACTCTTCTTGAAAAGTTATACACTCATCTATGTAAGACTTCATAACACTCTCATAAGCCTCTTTTGTAATGTCGGAGTTTTTAAACTTAGCTCTTGCTTCTCTTAACTCTGTAGTTTGCGGAAATGAACCAATAGTAGTTATGGCTAAGTCTTTATAGCCCAAAAGCTCTTTTTGGAGTTTTATTCGCTTTTCATAACTACCATCTCTTTGAAATTTCTCTATCTTTGACACTCTTTTAGTAACTGCTTCATCGTGAATAATAGTTGAAGTTTTTCTATCTTCATTTGCTTTTATATTTGCATTTAAAAGGCTTAACTCTTCTTCATTCAAGCCATTTTTAGAGCTAAAAAAAAGTTTTGATATAAGAGAGACTTCATCTAACTTTTCTTTTGCAAAACTCAGCCAGTTTTTTATCTTTGCATCTAGTTTTTCTTCATACTCTAATGTAAAAGGAGTGTGTAAAAGGCTACAAGAGGTGCTTATGATGATGTCTTCTTTGGCTACCTCTTTTGATATCTTTTGAAGTAGGGCATCTGTTTTTACTATATCATTTTTCCAGATGTTTCTACCATCAACAACTCCAGCTACAAGTTTTTTTGAACTCTTAGATATAAGGCTTAGTGACTCAAAGTTGGCATCTCCATATAAAAAGTCAAGACCAATCCCCCAAATAGGTGTATTTACAAGAACTTTAGTCGCCTCATTTGAGTGCTCAAAGTAAGTTGTAACTACTATGTTTATGTTTTTACTAACATTTGCAAGTGCATCATAAGTTGGTTTTATAAGACTTAACACTTTTACATCATTATCTTTTGCAAAGATAGGCTCATCAATTTGTAGAGTGATTCTCTCATCAAGCTTTGAAATCACTTGCAAAAGTTCTCTGTAAATAGGAAGGATTTTGCTTAAAAACTCGTAACTATCTTTCGTATCTACTCTCTTAGATAGCCCTAAAAATGTTATAGGTCCTATGATATTTATCTTTGTTTTGATGCCAAGTTTTTTTGCTTGTTTGTACTCATCTATGATCTTTGAAGCATCAAGTTTGTACTCATCATCGGTTGAGAGTTCAGGAACTATATAGTGGTAGTTTGTGTTAAACCACTTTGTCATCTCCATAGCTACACTACTCTTTGTGCCTCTAGCCATTGCAAAATAGAGTTCTTCGCCTTTTAACTCACTAAACCTCTTAGGGATAGCACCTAACATAAATGCTGTATCTAACATGTTGTCATAGAGTGAAAAATCATTTGAACTTATAAAGTCTATACCTGCTTCTCTTTGGTAGTTCCAGTGTCTCTCTTTTAGTTCAGACGCGACTCTAACTACATCTTTAAATGAGCAATTTTTTGCCCAAAAACTCTCTAAAACTCTTTTTAGCTCTCTTTGTTCTCCAATCCTTGGAAAACCTATTATGTAATTTTTTTGCATTACAATATCCTTTGATATATTAATAATTTTATATTTGTTGTGAAGTATTAAAGGATATAAAGAGGAGGGTGTACACCAGATCTGCGAAATGCAAAACATGGTGTGTAGTATTTGCATCTAGGGATAAAAACATTAAACAAAAGTATCAATCTAGTTTTTATCTTGAAGAAACAGTTGCAATGACAAGGTTTAGAGTTTATAAGTCTCTTCACACTTCTTCCTAGTTTGAAATTTGGGTAATTATAGCACAGCTTATAAAACTTTGAGCTGTATTTGGATAAAATGCGAAAAATTAAACATATATGTAGAGGTAAACAATGCTAACAGTAGCACTTCCAAAGGGTCGTATCGCTCAAGAGACTTTAGAGATATTTGAGACTATTTTTGGTGAGAGTTTCAAGTTTGATGATAGAAAACTCATCCTAGATACTCCAAACTTTCGTTTTTTACTCGTTAGAAACCAAGATGTAGCTACCTATGTTTACCATCAAGCAGCAGATATTGGTGTTGTCGGACTTGACACACTTGAAGAGCAGGGGCTTGATGTTATTCGTCTGCTTGATCTCAAACGAGGCATTTGTAAGGTGTCTATTGGGATGAAAAAGGGCGAAAAACTCGACCTTGACAAACCAGATATCAAAGTAGCCTCTAAGATGGTAAACATAACAAAACGATACTTTGAAGAGAGAGCAGTCTCAGTTGATATCATAAAACTTTATGGCTCTATAGAACTAGCTCCTATCATCGGACTTGCTGATATGATAGTTGATGTGGTTGAGACTGGCGCTACGATGAAGCAAAATGGCTTAGAAGTAGTACAAGACATTATGACATCTTCTACTTACCTCATAGCAAATAAAAACTCATATATCTCAAAAAAAGATGAAGTGCTAAGCATCTACGAAAAGATTGACAAAATCATTAAAGCGGAAAACTAAGATGACAAACCTAGACCTCTATGCAAAAGCAGAGCCTCTTCTAGGCATAGAAGAGGCAACTGAAGCACTCTATGATCTCTACCGCTCGGAGTTAGACTCCTACAAAATTAAAACACTTCTAGATGTTGGCTGTGGTCGTGGTGGCTTTATGAAGAGGATGATAAGTGATGGAGTTACTTGCTCAGGTATAGACTTAAGTGCTGTGATGGTTGATGAGTGTGTGAGCGACGGACTTAATGCAAAACAAATTGACATAAGCCAAGCTGATGGAAGCTATGATGCAATTGTGGCTATTTTTGATGTTTTGAACTTTTTAAATCATGATGAACTTATAGAGTTTTTAGAAGCAGTCTCACTTAGACTCAATGATGATGGTATCTTTATAGCTGATATAAACACACTTTACGGCTTTAGCGATGTGGCTGAGGGAGTTATGAGTGCAGAGAATGACAAAGAGTTTTTAGTGGTGGATGCAGAGTTTGAAAATGATGAACTACACACAAAATTTACTCTTTTTCTAAAAGACAAAGATGATAAATATATAAAACACCAAGACACAATAGTGCAGTACTTTCACAAGATAAAAACATTTCAAAATTTAAATGGCTTAAAGCTTATAGACAAACAGACATTTTCACTCTATGACACAAAAGACAAAACTCTACTTATCTTTAAAAAGAGATAGTTGAATGCTCTGAGCAATTATTAAGTTGGACCCTGAATCAAAACAAGAGAATCGCTTTTTGCTATGCAAAATGTTTCTTTAGAGTTCAGGATGACTCATATCCCGTCATTCCGTGCTTGACACGGAATCTAGTTTATAGATTAATCAGAGAATTTAGTTATTATAAAGGAGCCAGTTATGGAAGGAAATATAGTTGTAACATATAAGATCTTGTGTGAATCAGATCTAAATACAAGCATCAAACTTCAAGAACTACTTTTAAATGAAAAAATATCTAAAGCGATTAAAAGTGAGTTTGCAAAGGGTCTGAGAAATATTGAACTAGTAACAGAAAACAAAGATGCTACTCTTGTCGTTGAGACAGCAAAAGAACTATATAGTTTTGAAGTCTTAAAAGATGATTTTGCCGATATTTTAGTTTTAGCAGAAGAAAATGCTGTCTCAAGAAAGTTATTTAAAAAAGATTGTTCTCGTGTGGAGCTGGTCGATATTGAAACACTCACATAGTCTTTTCCTTTTTTTGCTTCTTCTTTTTCAGGGATGTAGTGACAGTGCAATGGTAAATATCTTTAATGAAAAAATTGCAAAAGAGGAGATAACTTGTATGAAGCTTGTTGTATTTGACAAGGATGTTAAAGAGACACTTCAAGAGTTATACAGCTTTGATGAGAGCTGCGATAAGTGGCTTGAAGTTTCACTAAAATCTTCCATCACTTGTAACTCTAACCAAAATGTAGATAAAAAAATCCTCTCAAACTTTCCATCAAGTTATCTTAGAATGCAACTATATAAGGGTAAAATTCTTTTTTTTAGTTACTACATTGACCTAGAAGAAGAGGTGAGTAAAAAAGATGTTAAAAATGCCTTTTTAAGAGTGCAAAAAGAACTTAATTTTAAAGAAAAAAAGTAATGAAATCATGCAAAATTTGTAGCGCATCAACAACACTTATACAAAACCATAAAACAAAAAAACTCTACTATAGATGCAAAGAGTGTGACTATGTTTTTATGGATGAGCAGTTTTTTATAGATGAGGCTCGTGAGAGACTTCATTATGATAAGCATGACAATAACTTTGCATGTCATGGATATGTAAAGATGTTTGAGCGATTGATAGATGAGTTTGTGCCATTGGCTGAGATAGAGGATGCTCTTGACTTTGGTTGTGGTGAGGGTGAAGTTTTACCTGTTTTGCTAGAGAGAAAAGGTGTTAGATGCGATAGATATGACTTATTTTACTTACCAAAAAAAGTCTATAGAGATAAAAGGTATGACCTAATAGTCTCTACTGAAGTTATAGAGCATCTTGAGAGTCCACTAGAAGTTTTACAAGAGCTTAGTTTGCATCTAAGAGATGGTGCTTATGTGCTTTTGATGACCCGCTTTCATCCACAAGATGATGAGAAGTTTTTAGAGTGGTTTTACATAAGAGATGTTACGCATATAGGTTTTTTCTCACTTAAAACATTTGAGTATCTTGCATCAAGACTCTCCTTAGAACTTGTAAAACACAACTCTAAAAACACTATACTATTTAAAAAAATCTAAAATTTCACGGTTTCGAAGGTGTCTTAATGAGACTGAAGTCCCACTTCCGAGTTATTTCATAGTTTCGAAGGGACTAGAGTTATCTCTGTAATCTCACTACTAGCACCCAAACGCATAGGCGGTCCCCAAAACCCTGTTCCTTTGTTTACATAGATTTGTAGCTCATTGTTGTGCTGATGGAGTCCGCTAATATAAGGTTGTTGGAGTCTTACTAAAAACATAAAAGGAAAGAGTTGCCCTCCATGAGTGTGACCACTTAGCATCAAATCTACACTATCGGTCACTTCATCTATATATCGTGGTTGATGTGCTAAAAGCACTGTTGGAGACTCCTTTAGAGTGCTTAGCGCTTTGTTAATATCTGGCACATAGGTGTTTGTTCTATATCCAAACACATCATAAACTCCAGCTAAATTAAAACCCTCATCTTCATTTCCAATATAGACATTTTCATTCTCAAGAACTCTGATGTCAAGCCCTTTTAGAGTTTGTATAATTTTGGCGATGTCGTGAAAATACTCATGATTTCCAGCTACAAAAAAAGTCCCATAAGTTGATTTTAGATGCCCAAGCTCAGCTAAAATATCTCTAGCTCTCTTTATCTCAATATCTACTAAATCCCCAGTAATAACTACCAAATCAACTCTAAGTGCATTTACTCTTTGCACCATATCTTTCATAAAAGCCTTATCTATAAGTCCGCCTATGTGGATGTCGCTAAGTTGGGCTATCTTGTAGGATTTTTTGAGTTTTTTTATATTTACTTCTACTTTTTCAAGCTTTATATCACTTGCGTTATAGATGGCTTTTGCACTTAGAGTTGATGCAAGAGCGAGTGATGAGATATCAAGTGAGCGTTTAAAAAAATCTCTTCTTTTTTTTGAGAGTTTAGTTTTTTTAAGTATGGCTCTTGAGATGTCATAGATGATAGCTGTACAAAAGAGTAAAAAAAGCACACCAATAGGGAGTGAAAATAGAAAATAGAGCCAGTTTGGGAAGTCTATGTAGTAGCGACCCAACATATAGCCGATGATGCCAAAAAAGTTTACTAACAAAAAGATTCTAAAGTAAAATTTTTGCGCCGGTTTTATATCAAGATGGGCTATAAATCTTCTTGATATATAGATATGTATAAGCATAAAAACGCCTAAAAAGGCAGTGAAAAATATTAGTGGATTCATATTTTTAGTATAGCAAAGAAAACTAAACTATGAAGTTTAATAAAGTTTTATAAAGCACAGATATAATTTTGTAAACACATCAAGGAGAATCAATATGATTAAGTTGTTTTTATCGTTAGTTTTAGCAGTTAGTGTCTCTCTCGCAGCAGGTGAGATGGGAACAAAAAAAGGCTCTTGTATCTTAAGTCAAGATGGAAGTGTTAGTGTTAGTTGGGAAGCCTATAAGACTCCCAAAAAAGTTGGAGTTGGTGGTGTTTTTGACAGAGTAACTTACACAGCAGTGGCACCTGAGGGAAATAACTTCCGTGAGATTTTAGTAGGCTCTAGCGTAGTTATAGAGACCGCAAGTGTAAACTCTAAGCATGAGAGTAGAGATGAGACTCTAGTTAAGTTTTTCTTCAAACAGATGAATGACTCTGTGATAAAAGCTAAGATAGTTGATATCAAGTCAGACAAAAGAATGAGAGGCAAACCAAAAACTGGCGAGATGAGCGTTGAGATAACTATGAACGGAGTTACTAAAGTAGTTGCTATGAAGTATATTTTTGACAAGGGAGACCTAAGTGCAAAAGGTAGCATAGATTTGTTAGACTTTAGTGCAAACAGTGCGCTTAGCTCTATCAACAAAGCTTGTTACGACCTTCACGAAGGTAAAACATGGAGTGATGTAGGCATAGGTTTTTCTACAAAAATCAAGTTCGCTCTTTGTAACACTAACTAAGTAGAGAGTGAGATATAGCAACTTTGAAGTTGCTATATCTTTTTTTAGTTCATATCTGGTCTAGGAGTTTTCTCAGTTGACGCTGGGAGCATTGGGTAGATAACTTCTGGCTTTCTTCCCTCTAGTGCTTTTAAAAACACTTCAATAGAAGCAACATCTTTGTCAGATAGATTAGCCCCGAGTTGGATTTTACCCATCTCTTTTATAGCCTCACTTAAGCTCCAAATCTTGCCATTATGAAAGTAAGGTGCTGTTTGAGTGATATTTCTTAGAGTTGGAACTCTTACCATACCATTTTTATCTCCCTTAAATCCGCCAACATCCATGTGCTTGTAAGTTCCTGTAATATTAAACATATTCATTGCGCCGCCAAGTCCATAGCCTGTATGACAAGTTACACATCCTGCATCTATGAAAGTCTTTAGTCCCTCTTTTTCTTTAGCGTTTAGTGCATTTTTGTCGCCATTTAGAAAGTCATCATAAGCTGATGGAGTAACTAAAATCCTCTCATAAAGCCCAATAGTATCTGCAATTAGTGCAAAAGTAATCTTTACATCTTTGCCATAAGCTGCTTTAAACTCAGCCTCGTATTCAGGCATAGACTTTACAACTTTTTCAACATGTTCACTTGTTGCTGCCATCTCAGGGTGCGCTAGCATCGGTCCTTGAGCTTGTTCTTCTAAGTCTTTTGCACGGCCATCCCAAAACTGGATATCATTAAAAACTGCATTGTAAACAGTTGGTGAGTTTACATGATTAGGGTTTGCGGTCCACTTGTGACCAACAGCAGCCTCAACTCCATCATCTCCACCTTCACCTAAGTTATGGCAGAAGTTACAGCTAATGAGTCCACTCTTTGAGAGTCTTGGATCAAAGTATAGTTTCTTACCTAACTCAGCTTTAGCATCTGTTATAGGGTTTCTAGGGTTGTCTATAAGCTTCATAAGCTCAGCTTTGTTGTTTGGGATCGGCAGTAGACCTGCATTTCTAGCTTCATCTTTAAGTGATGCTGACATAAGAAGAGTAGTAGTAGCAAGAGTCGCGATGAGTATATTTTTCATATAAGTTCCTTAATAGATTTTATTAAAAGATAAAATTTATCTTTTGCTAGTAAAATACTAACACTTATTATCTTAAAGTATAGTTATTATCTCTTAAATTAATGCTTACTTTGCAAACTCGATAGCACTTTTTATAGCATTCATGTAGCTAAGTGTTTTTGCTTTAGCCTTGTATGCTATGTCAAAAGCAGTTCCATGGTCTACTGAGGTTCTTATGATTGGAAGATTTAGAGAGATATTTATGCTCTCATCAAAGTGTAAGGCTTTTAGAGGTGCTAAGCCTTGGTCGTGATACATTGCTACAAAGTAGTTATACTGACTTCTTGTGTGAGGAGTAAAAGCTACATCAGGGACAAGAGGTCCAATAAACTGCTTAAAACCTACCCTTTTGTTAGCACTCTTTATCGCCTTTGTGATTTTTAGTTCTTCATCTCCTAAAACTCCATTGTCTCCAGCGTGTGGATTTAGGGCTAAAACTGCTACTTTTTTCTTTGGTATGGAGTTATGTAAGTTTATAAAAAACTCTTTTAATTTTTTATACTTAATGGTAGAGGCAACTTCTTTTAGAGGGATGTGTTCGGTAAATAAAGCTACAAACATCCCCTCACAGCCTAGCATCATGATGGCATCTCGCTTGAAATGGTATCTTAGTAAATCTGTATGTCCTTTAAACTCTAAGCCTGCCATCATCCATGCTTCTTTATGAATAGGCAGAGTAACTACTGCATCTGCTTTTTTGTCAACGCATAGCTTTATAGCACTCATAAAAGAGTCATAAGAGTACCTGCCAGAGTCCGCATCTACTCTCCCTGGTTTTATTTTAAAGTTGCCATCAACACTATGAAGTTTTATATCTTTAGGAACTTCTACATTTAATAGTTTAAGTGTAGCAAAGAGCATTTCTCTACTTATGCAGTAGATGGGATTGCAAAGTTTTGATACTTCTATGTGAGATTTTAAGGCTATCTCAATGCCTACACCGTTTAAGTCTCCAACACTAATGGCAATAGTCTTTTTCATAAAAAGGTCTCTTTTTTATAAAAATTATATCATAAAGTAAAATGGGCTTTCATTGACTAACTCAAAGTATTGTAATAATATGTCAGGAGTAAAAAATAGCAAAACAGGAGAGTAGTTTTGAGAGATAGTACAGCCATAGCAATAGGTGGTTTTGATGGGATGCATATAGGTCATCAGCATCTCTTTAGAGAGTTAGGAGAGAGAGGGACTATCGTAGTTATAGAGACAGGCTATGCAAATCTTACACCAAAAAAAGAGAGAGAAAATTACTCGCACTACCCTATACTATATATTGAGCTTGAAGATATTCGGCACTTAGAAGCAGATGAGTTTATATCTTTTTTAAAAGAGAAGTTTACAAAACTTCAAAAGATAGTTGTTGGCTATGATTTTCACTTTGGAAAAGATAGAAAATACTCCTTTGATGACTTAAGAGAGCTTTTTGATGGAGAGGTAAAGGTGGTTGATGAAGTTTCATATGAAGGTGATTCTATCCACTCTCATAAGATTCGCACAAAGATAAAGATAGGCGATATCAAAGGTGCAAATGATTTTTTAGGACATAACTATACTATAAATGGACCACTTGTTGCCGGTCAAGGCATCGGTAAAAAGGAGTTTGTAGCTACTATAAACATAGATGCAAGAGAGTATTTAACGCCAAAAGAGGGCGTTTATGCAACACTTACCCGCATCGATGATGATGAACATTTTCATCCATCTGTATCTTTTATAGGACATCGCGTTACTACTGATGGTTCATTTGCTGTTGAGTCTCATATCTTAGATGGTGAAGTTCTGTGCAGAGATAGAGCTAGGATAAGCTTTGTCTCACACTTGCGAGATAATAAAAAGTTTAATACAAAAGCAGAACTAAAAAAGGCCATAGAGTGTGACATAGAAGAGGCTTATAAAAGATTAAAACTACTACAACTGTAGAGTTTGTAAAAAAGGAAAATAGTTGAGAAAAAGAGAGTATATAGATAGTGTAGATAAGGAGATAAACTTTAAGTTTTTCCAGACTCCCACTGATTTTATGGTCGATGAGATGGCGTCAAGAACTTTTAGTGGCAAAGGAAATTATCTTATACTTCATGTTCAAAAGGTAGAACTCACAACTTGGGATATGATAGCAATATTTAGTGAGTACTTAGCGATTCCTGCCCAAAAAATAGGCTACGCTGGGCTAAAAGATAAGCACGCAACCACAAGGCAATATATCTCCGTAGATGCTAGTTATGAGAAGATGCTAAAGAGGTTTTATCATAAGCAGATAAAGATACTCAACACTATAAGAGATTCTAAAAGTATCCGTATGGGAGATTTGAGTGCAAATAGATTTAGTATCAACTTATACTTTGTAGATAATATAGATGCAGGTCGCATAGAAAAAGTAGCTAGAAAAATTGCTAAAAATGGACTTCCTAACTACTTTGGTTATCAAAGGTTTGGACGGGATTCAGATAGCATAAAGCAAGCTAAGGAGATGATTCACGGAGACCTTTTTGTAGAAGATACAAAGCTTAAGAGCTTTTTAGTCTCCATCTATCAAAGTACACTTTTTAACGAGTGGTTAAGAGAGAGAGTAAATCTAACGATTGATGCAAAAGAGAGCGTTTTTAAAATAATGGAGGGAGATATATTTGTAGATGAAAAAGGAAAGCTATCAACTCCAAAAACCCTTCCTATAAGAGAGTACAAGGCTAAGAAACTTATCCCAACAGGTCTTTTACCCGGAAGAGATGTTTTTCGTGCACGCAATGGGGCAAGAGAGATAGAAAAAGAGTTTGATGATGAGTTTTTACAAGATAAAGGTTATAGAAGAGATGCAATTATTTTTCCAAAAGATATAGAGTGCAACTATGTTAGAAAAAAGACTCTTTTAAATATCTCTTTTACAATTACTAAGGGTTCATACGCTACAGTTTTTCTAGAGTCTATAGCAGGTAAGAATTACAGTGCAAAAGATGTAAAACCAAAGGCTAAAAGTTCACATTTAGCAAGAAAGTAGCTAGAAAATGGCTCGTATTATAATAATTTAATGCTAGTTAGATTATAATCATGCAATTTTTACGAGACAGGGAGTGCACCTATGGGTGAATTATTCACATTTTTTGGTTTAATATCTCACGATAAGACCTTTATATATATGACACATATGTTGCTTGCGGCAGGTTTAGCAATACTATTAGCAAGAGTTGCAATGTCAAACCTTCAATTAGTTCCTAAAGGAACTCAAAATTTAATGGAAGCTTATATCTCTGGTGTTTTACAGATGGGCAAAGATGTGATGGGAGCTGAGAATGCTCGTCGTTATGTGCCACTTATTGCGACTATTGGTCTTTTTGTACTTATAGCAAACTTGATAGGTATAGTTCCAGGTTTTGAAGCTCCAACAGCCTTTTTAGAATTGCCTTTAACTCTTGCAATTGTTGTTTTTGTTTACTATAACTATGAGGGTATCCGCCGTCAAGGTGTTATAAAGTACTTTAAACACTTTATGGGTCCAGTTTGGTGGTTATACTGGTTGATGTTTCCAATTGAGATAGTTTCTCACTTTTCTCGTCTTATTTCACTTAGCTTTCGTCTTTTTGGAAATGTAAAAGGTGATGATATGTTCTTGATGGTAATACTTATGCTAGCTCCTTGGTTGCTTCCGATGATTCCATTTGCACTTCTTACTTTTATGGCATTCTTACAAGCATTTATTTTTATGATGCTAACTACAGTTTACATCGGTTCTGCTATAGCAGTTGAAGAACACTAGGTCTTTGACACTTTAAATAATATGCAAAAAGATAAATTCGATAGAATCATAAGCTTTTTGCTTGGAGCATCGTGGGCGATAGTCGTCTTTGGTGCTTTGATAACTTTTAAACTCTTTCTTTTTCTAGGCTTCTCACTAGCTCTTTTTATCACAGTTCTTTTTGTTGTTGTCTCTCTTTTTATGATTTTAGCTCTTGACGCATTTGCCATCAACAGACAGAAACTGCAAGAGGCTAAAAAACAGACAGAGCTATTAGAAAAAATACACTCTAAATGTAATGAGTTAAAATGAAAACATTTATATTAATCTTTTTTGTATTACTCTCATCTCTTTATGCCACTTCAGCTACTCAAGAGGAGCTAACTAGTATATATATAGAAGCTATTTTATTTGTATCAGTCTTTGGGATTATGGGAATTATCTCATATATCTACTCAAGTAAACATGCTAAAGCATATAAGCCAAAAAAAGAAGAAGTTGCAAAAGATAGGATTAAAGCAGATAGAATAGAGGAACTAAGAGAGCTACTTGAAAAAGAGTTGATAACTAAAGTAGAGTTTGAACTTTTAAAAGAGCACTATCTTAAATGATTTATGAGAAGTAAAAGCTAAGTTTTGCTAAAATAGATACTTAATTATTATCTATTTAAGGAAATCTATGTTTGAAGTAGTTATAGGGCTTGAAGTCCATGTACAACTAAATACAAAAACAAAACTTTTTTGCTCGTGTCCTACGAGTTTTAATCACAAACAAAACACAAATACTTGTCCAACTTGTTTAGCTCTTCCGGGTGCTCTGCCTGTTCTTAACAAAGAGGTTTTGCATAAGTCTATTATGTTAGGTACTGCAATAGATGCGACCATAAATAAAACATCTTACTTTGATAGAAAGTCATACTTCTATCCAGACTCTCCAAGTGCTTATCAAATCACACAACTATATACGCCAATAGTTGAACATGGTAAGTTAAAGATTGATTTTGAAGATGGAAGTCATAAAATCATCCGTATAAATCGTGCACATATAGAAGCAGATGCTGGAAAAAATATACATGATGGAGATATCTCAAAAGTAGATCTCAATCGTGCAGGAACTCCCCTTTTAGAGATTGTCTCAGAGCCTGATATGAGAAGTACTGAGGAAGTTATTTTATATCTTAAAAAACTTCATGCTATCATCCGTTACTTAGATATTGGTGATGCAAATATGCAAGAGGGTAGTTTTAGAGTTGATGTAAATGTCTCCATCAGACCTAAAGGCGATGAAAAACTCTACACCCGTGTTGAGATTAAAAATATAAATAGTTTTAGATTTATCCAAAGGGCTATCGAGCTTGAAGTGGCAAGGCAGAGTGAAGCTTGGGAAGATGGAGTTTATGATGAAGAGATCTCTCAAGAGACAAGACTCTTTGACCAAGTAAAGCAAGAGACTCGTTCTATGCGTGGCAAAGAAGAAGCTGCGGATTATCGCTACTTTCCTGAACCAGATTTGCTAAAGACGATTGTAACAGATGAAATGTTAGAGATTTACTCTAAAATTCCAGAACTTCCAGATGAAAAAATGGCAAGATTCGTAAAAGATTATGGCATGAGTGATTATAACGCTAGCGTTGTAACTTCAAGCTTGGAGATGGCTCACTTTTTTGAGACGATGATGGAAGAGGGTATTAGTGCAAAAAATGCTCTAACATGGCTTACAGTGGAGCTACAAGGTCGTCTAAAAGGAGATGTAAATATTACTAACTCTCCAGTTGATGCAAAAAAATTAGGGCATCTTGTTAAGAGAATAGAAGATAAGACAATAAGCGGAAAAGCGGCTAAAGAGGTTCTTGATAGGCTGATGGAAGAAAATCTTGAAGTAGATGGTGTTATAGATGCCCTTGGACTAAAACAAGTTAGTGATGCTGGTGCTATAGAGGCTATGTGTGATGAGATAATCTCTGCAAATCAAGATAAAGTAGAACAGTACAGAGGTGGAAAAGACAAACTCTTTGGCTTCTTTGTAGGTCAAGTTATGAAAATATCAAAAGGTAGTGCAAACCCTCAAGCAGTAAATGAAATACTAAAAGCTAAACTTGGGTAGGTATGAATGATTAAGCGTTTGATTATTGATGCAGCGTATTATTTAGATACGACAGAATCATATCAAAAGAACAAACGCTTTTTTTATAACTTACTAGAAAACAGTAACTACAGATATAAAAAATATTTCGACATCTTTATGATGACACTTATACTTATAAGTGTTGTTATCCTCATTAGAGAGGTAAAGTCTCCAGTTAGCGAGTATCTAACCTTCTTTAGTGCCTACATCATCTCTATAATATTTCTTATCGAGTACCTATTTCGTTTTTGGATTAGCAGTAGTGTTAGCAGGGTAATTATTGAGCAACATGAACATGATATTACTATAGGCAATGAGTTTAAGCTCTATAAAGCTCTTAAAAAGATAGCAAGACAAAAACTAAAATATGTCTTCTCAATTAAAGCCATAATAGACCTTTTGGCTATTTTGCCATTTTTCCATCAGCTAAGACTTCTTCGTATTTTTATACTTTTTAGGGTTTTTAAACTCTTTAGATATGCTAAGAGTATTGAGACTTTTACCTCTGTTATAACTTCTAAAAAGTTTGAGTTTATAACTCTTTTTGTTTTTGCAACCATAGTAATATCTGTTTCATCTGTTTTGATATATGTGATGGAGGCTAATAACCCAGACTCTCCTATAGACACGCTCTTTGAAGCGGTTTACTGGTCTATAGTTACTATCTCTACAGTTGGTTTTGGAGATATAACTCCAGTTACAGAAGCTGGCCGTATTGTGGCAATGTTTGTTATAGTTGCAGGTATCGGTGTCTTTTCTTTTACAACCTCTCTTATAGTTACATCATTTACTGAAAAACTAGATGAGATAAAAGATACAAAAGCCATCGATGATATAGCAAAACTTAGAGAATTTTATCTTATTTGTGGGTACTCAAACGTTGCAAAAGAAGTCGCAAAAGCCCTAAGAAAAAACAACAATATCATAATTATAGAAGAAGATGCTAAAAAGGTAGAGATGGCAAAAAAGGATGGTTTTATATCTCTTAATTATGACCCTGGTTCTATAGAGAGTTACAAAAAACTTCGCATAGATATAGATACTCAGATAAAAGCTATTCTCTGTTTGAGTCATAGTGATGTTGAAAATGTTTATACAGCTCTAACTGTTCGCTCATTTAACAAAGATGTCTTTATACTCTCAATACTCATAGAAAAAACAAATAGAAATAAACTAAGTTTTGCTGGTGTAAATGAGATATTTTATGAAAAAGAGCTCGTTGGCATCATAGCCAAAGAGTTTGTTGGTCAACCTGTGGCTTTTGAAGCTATACATGCTCTTAGAACCAACTATAACGGCATTGATATAAATGAGATACTTATTACTCAAAGGATTTTAAAGAGTTATGCAACAGTAGGTGAACTTCAAAACAAAAAGTATCGTATCATACTTTTAGGTTTGCATAAAAATAAAAAAAGAAGGTTTTATTTTAACCCTATAGATAGCACTTTTTTAGAGTTAGGTGACTATATTTTGGTTATTGGAAATGCGCTTTTTATAGAAGAGTTTAAACAAAGTCTCAACAAAAAGGTTAATGATGGCTTTTAGTAATGCTTTGATATTTGGAGTAAATGAGTACACTTTAGAGATAGAAAAAAATATCTCATCCCACTACAAAAATGTTTATATTTTTGAGTTAGCAAAGGATGTGGAGAATGGTTTTGATCTTAGTGATAATTGGGATGATTTAAATAAAAAAGTAGATATAAATGACTCTGTTGCTTTTTGCATCCTAGAAGATATGGCTGAAAATATTTTTTTAACAATCTCTCTAAGAGATACTTTTAAAGATTTGGTTATAGTTGCATTAGCACAAAATAAAGAGAGTTCAGATAAACTAAAACTTGCAGGTGCTTCAAGGGTTTTACCAACTACGCAAACTACTGCAAATGTTATAGTTGAGATGTTGGAAAAGCCTATTGTTACTGAAGTTTTACATAATATATTGTATGAAAAGAGTTCACTCCAAATAGCCCAGATAAAGATTGGACAGAACAGCTCATTCGCTGGAATGCACCCAGCAGATGTTGAATGGAGTTCAACTCATGGTATCATTGTTATATCTATAGTACATGAAGATATGAGCAGGGACTTTATCTACTCATCAAAAGCAAAGCATCACCAGATAAAAAGTGGAGATATCTTTGTAGTAGTTGGATATGAGCGGGATATAAAAGAGTTTGAAAAGTTAATAGGAGCAGATGAATGAATAAAATAGGCGTCATTGGGGCTGGAAAGTGGGGAAGTGCTTTAGCTTTTGCTTTAAGTGAAAAAAATGAAGTTTACATCACTTCAAGAACCCCAAGAGATATTAAAAATTTTGTATCATTAGAAGAAATTTTGGAGTTAAAATATATTGTTATTGCTATTCCCGCTCAAGAGATATCTTTGTGGCTTAAAGAGCATTTTGTAAACAAAGGTCAAAAAATCTTAGTAGCAGCAAAAGGTATAGAAGCCTCAAGCGGTCTTTTTTTAAATAACATATATAAAGACTATGTAAAAGATAAAGATATAGCATATCTTTCAGGTCCATCCTTTGCAACTGAGGTTAAAAAATCCTTACCAACTGCGCTTGTTATCAACTCTAAAAATGAAGAGCTAAGTGATAAATTTGCAAGTTTTTTCCCATCTTTTATAAAAACATATACCTCTACTGATGTAATAGGTGCTGAAATAGCAGGTGCATATAAAAATGTTATAGCCATAGCCGCTGGAGTTTGTGAGGGCTTGGAGCTTGGTAAAAATGCTGCAGCAGCACTTATATCTCGTGGTTTGGTTGAGATGCAAAGATTTGGTTGTGCTTATGGTGCAAAGGAGGAGAGTTTTGTAGGACTTAGCGGGGCAGGTGATCTCTTTTTAACGGCATCTTCCACCATGAGTAGAAACTTTCGTGTTGGACTGGGTTTGGCAAAGGGTAAGACTCAAACTGAGATACTCCAAGAGCTAGGGGAGGTAGCTGAGGGAATTGGAACAGCCTATGCACTCCAAAAAATCGCAAAAGACAGGGATCTATATCTTCCAATAGCGAGAGAGGTTTATGAGATACTAGAGGGAAAAGACCCTCTTAGTAGTCTTAAAAGCTTTCTCTCAAACTAATTTAGAAACCTATTAGTTATCGATGATGTACTTG
Source organism: Sulfurimonas hongkongensis (assembly GCF_000445475.1). Lineage (NCBI taxonomy): Bacteria > Pseudomonadati > Campylobacterota > Epsilonproteobacteria > Campylobacterales > Sulfurimonadaceae > Sulfurimonas > Sulfurimonas hongkongensis. Next base: position 44,305 of record NZ_AUPZ01000001.1, on the reverse strand, counting down.
GCAACTGCTCTTAGTTCATCCTTGCTTATCATATCCTTTTGTGATGGCATAACACCAAAGCGCTCTTTTGTTTTGTGTGAAAAAAGCATCTTATCTTCTGATGGACTCATAGTGTAATCAACTATAAACGCTATAGCATCTGCTCTATCAGGATACGCAGTGTTGACTTTTTTTGCTAAAGCCCACGATGGTGGTGCTGACATGTTGTTTAGTTTTTCTTTTGTGATGGGGCCAATGAGATGACAACTCCCACACTTCTCTACAGCTAAAGTCTCAACCTCTGAGCCTTGAGCGAGTAGAGATGAAGTGACTAAGATAGTAGCTAGCAATATTTTTTTCATAACGAAACCTCTTATAAATCTTATTTATGTACATTATAATTTAATACTATTTTATTAGCTTTGACCTTAATCAATCTAGCTATTTTAAAGTCATATCCGAGAGGTTAATTAAACATAATATTGTTATGATACACAAAATAATTTTCAATAAAGATATTAAGAAAAATGTGGGGAATATATATGGGTATACAAGAGATAGAGCAGTTTAAAAAGATAGGTATGGGAGTTGGAATAGGTTTTTTAGTGTTTGCCATCTCTCTTTCTCTTTTTGACACAACTCAAGCATCCCTTTTAGGGATTATTGCTTTGTTGGTTGTGCTTTGGACAAATGAGGGCTTGCCATTAGCTGTAGTTTCACTTCTTCCTATCATCCTCTTTCCAGCTTTTTCCATCATAGATACAAAAACAACGGCACTTAACTACTCAAACCCCATCATCTACCTCTTCTTAGGTGGGTTCTTAATTGCCATAGCAGTCGAGAAGACAAACTTGCACACTTTTATAGCAAATAAGATGTTAGATATTTTTCCAAATACCCCTAGAGGAATGATTTTTTCTCTTGCCATGACATCAGGACTTTTAAGCTCTATACTCTCAAACACAACTACCTCTTTACTTTTGATGTCTATAGCTCTTTTTATCACAAAAGATGTAAGGCTAAAACTAAGATTTGCTCTTGCTATTGCTTATGGTGCTAGTGTTGGTGGAATCATTACGCCTATTGGAACTCCGCCAAACCTTATACTTCTTGGAATAATGAATGAAAAATCCATGGAGATGATTCCATTTTTTCAATGGATTTGGATGGTAGCACCTTTAGCCTTTTTAATGTTTATAGTTGTTAGCTCTTTTCTTAGTATTGGCCTAGAAAACACTACTATAAAAAGAGAAGCAAAAGAGTCACACCTTAACAAAGCGCAAAAAAAAGTTCTATATATCATCGGTGGACTCATACTTTTGCTGCTTTTAAATGCACCGATGAATCCAGTTTGGGGAGGATTAGGACTTAACGAGGCTGGTTTGCTTCTAACGGCTGGTCTTGTTTTGTTTATGCCACCTTTTAACATCTTAGAGTGGATGGATGATAAAGCTAAAATTCCATATAGGATAATGTTTTTATTTGGCGCTGGTTTTTCCATAGCAAAGGCTTTTGGCGATACAGGACTTGCATCTGAGGTTGCATCTTATCTTATAGTTATGACAGAACTTCCTCCTATTTTATTACTTTTTGCAGTTGCAGCACTTATAACTTTTACAACAGAGATAACTTCTAACACGGCACTTATCTCCATAATGCTTCCAGTCATCTACTCAGTAGCCCAGCAAACTGGTATAAACACTACGCTTTTTATGATGGTTGCAACTCTTTGTGCTAGTTATGCTTTTATGCTTCCAATCGCCACTCCGCCAAATGCCATAGCTATGAGTAGTGGTGCTGTTGATGTAAAGAGTATGATGAAGTATGGATTTGTTTTAAATCTTGTAGGAATATTTTTGATAGTGATGATAGCAGAGTTTTTTTGGAAAGGGATACTTAGCTAGGGTTATCTTCTTTGTCTTGTTTTGATCTGTATCTATTGATTTGTTTGTTTTTTATCATAGTATAGATATCTTTTATAACAAGAGCCAAACAGATAAGCCAAAGTGCATCTAGTAAGAAGTTTTGGTTTAGTCCATTAAAATATAGAAATGGGTAACCCACAAGATATGGCCACTTAAGAAAATAGAAAAACAGTATAGCACTTCCGTACAAATCTTTAAGGGCTTTTTGCATAAGGCAATTATGCTAAACTTTCACTAAAGAGGGTATAAAATGATAGTTCATATAGTAATGTTTAAGTTTAAAGATGAAAAATAAACTTGAATTAACCTGTCTTTATAGCTTTAACAATAAAATCTTGCTCGGATTCTCTTAGGTAGGGACTCATAGGTAGAGAGATTATTTGAGTTGATACCTCTTCACTTACAGGAAAATCTCCCTCTTTATATCCAAGATATAAAAAAGCCTCTTGCAGGTGAATTGGTATTGGATAGTAAATGGCTGTTGGAATCTCTTTTGAGCTAAGTTTTTCTATCATAGCATCTCTATCTTTTACTCTTATAGAGTATTGAGCATAAACGCTTGTAGAATTCTCTGCAATTTTAGGGGTGATAACCTCTGCATCTTCTAGTAGATCACTATACCTACTTCCTATATCATCACGTGCTTTTACTTCTTCTTTAAAGTACTTTAGTTTAACATTTAAAACCGCAGCTTGAAGAGCATCTAGGCGACCATTTATTCCTATATATTTATGTTTATATCTCTCACTTTGACCATGATTTAGTAGCATCTTAATCTTTGTTGCTAACTCATCATCATCTGTAAATATAGCCCCACCATCACCATAAGCACCAAGAGGGCTAGTTGGGAAAAAACTTGTACAACCGATAGTTGAGAGTGAACAAGATTTTTCACCGTTATAGGTAGCTCCAAAGCTTTGACAAGCATCTTCAATAACTGCAAGGTCATGTTTTTTTGCTATCTCGTTTATGGCTTGCATCTCTGCACACTGACCATAGAGTGAAACTGGAATGATAGCTTTGGTTCGCTCAGTTATTGCCACTTCAATCCTTGTTACATCAATGTTGTAACTATCTTTATCAATATCTACAAAAATAGGTTTAGCGCCTAAAAAGGCGATAGCTTCAGCCGTAGCTATAAATGCAAAAGGAGTAGTTATAACTTCATCTCCATAACCAATATTTAGAGCCATCAGGGATAAAAGCAAAGCATTGGTTCCACTACTGCAACCTATAGCATGTTTAACTCCAACATAAGATGCTAAATTTTTTTCCAAATCCTCAAGTTTTTGTCCACCAATAAATATAGTTGAGCCTAAAACTTCTGCTATCTCGCTATCTATCTCTTCTTTGTGCTTTAAATACTGAGTTTGTAAATCCATAAAATTTATCTTCATTTTTGTCCCGTCATTTTGTTTTTTCTAAAATTTGTGCTACTTGTTTTGAACTACCATGCTCTAAATAAGCTCTAAGTAGTTTAGAGTCATCAAAAAACTGACTTCTATCGTAATCTAAAAATGCTTTTATAAGGTTGTCTGTTGTTACATCTTCTTGGATAAACTCAGGGTGCAAGGCTCTGTTTTTGAACTTAGTAAACATGATGTTGCTCAGCCCTAAATGGTTAAGCTTTACAAGCCTGCTAGCTATAAAATAATCAAGCGGTTTTGCAATATAGCTAAGGATCAAAGGTGTTCGAATAAGTGAAGCCTCAAGTGTAGCAGTTCCACTACAAATAAATGCAAAATCTACTTCTTTGAGAGTTTTGTGCGAATCGTGAACTATTTTAAAACCAGATAAATTACCATAAAGCTCTTCTATCTCTTCTTTAGTAAAATATTCTGGGATTATGATGTAAGAAGTAAGCCCCAACCTCTCGTTTACTTCTTTAAAAACTGGCATAAGTTTTTTTATCTCACCCTTGCGGCTCCCAGGCATAAAGGCTATAGTTTTTACCTCTCTACTTAGGTTTTGTTTAAAATCTTTAATGATATCAAGCAGAGGATGTCCTACATAAGTTATGGGAGCATCTTTGGAATAATACTCTTTTTCAAAAGGCAAGATGGATGCTAAATGGTCTATAGTTTTCTCTAAAACTGCTATACGTCTTCTCTTCCATGCCCAAGCTTGTGGTAAGATGTAGTAGATGATCTCTTTTTTTGGATATCTCTTTTTGATCTTTTTTGCAAGTGGGAGATTAAAGCCTGATGAGTCGATAAGCAAGACTTTATCAACGTCAGCTGCAAGCTCTACCATTTGAGCATTTAGTTTAAAAAAGTAGCGAAGCTTTTTTATAACATCAACAAAACCCATGATAGCAAGGCTTCTTAAATCAACTATGGGATTGCCAAGTTCACTATCAAAAATCCCAACAAACTCAACATCACTACTTAACTCTTTTTTTAGAGATTTAAGGTGGATATTTGCTGAGTGTTCTAAGGCACTAACTAAGACTTTCATGAACCTCCATCTCCCTCAACCGCAAAGGAGGTATCGTATCTCTCTTTATTTATATCTTCAACAAACTCATGCATATATGTAGTTAAATCATCTATATCTTTATCACTTAGATTTTGTGCAAAAGGTATCATCATCTCTTGTTGTTGGTTGTCTGAGACTTTAGATCGAAATCTTTTTAGTTTGTAAGCTAAAAAACCTTTGGCACGGTTTGCAAGGGCTGGATACATGTGCATTCCTTCTAATTTTGAACCGTGACAATTCCCGCAATTTTTTTCTATATAGAGTTTTTTTCCTCTATCATAAGAAGCAAAAGAGAGAGAAAAAAGCACAAAACAAAGCAGTAAAAGACGCAAAAAAAATCCTCTAAATTTTAAATGCTGCAATTATAGCAAAATACTCTTTTTCTAATCAAAGTCTACATCTTCATATCTATCATAAATCCAATAAGCTACGGCTTCTTTTTCTTCTTGGCTTAAACCTTTTATGCTTTTCATAATCCCAAATGTATCAATAGCTTGTGGGTGACACAAAGAGTAATCAATGCTTGGATTTTCTATGTAGTTTTTAACAAACAACATAAAAAGATGACGATGAGCATCTTCATCTTCATTTTTTACGATGATTTGTGATTTTAATCTCATAGCAACTTGAATCATCGGAGGTGCTTTTAAAGTGTTGAATTTTTTCCTCATTTCACTTTTTTTCATTATCTCAATATGGCAAGAAGCACAGTCCTTTTTATAGACTTCATATCCGTCCGCACCCAAAAGTAGAGAACCTAAGATGGTTATAATACTTATTATCTTTAACATGACAAACTCCTTGTAAAATTTGTAATGATTATATCATACTTATTTTTTTGAACATAATTTATAGAAAACTCTTAAATTTTTTTCTTAGTTTTTATGAGAGTTGTTTTTATAGTCATAACAAGCTATTATTATCAAGATAAAATTAAAGGATATGTTGTGAGTGAACCAAGATTAGAAGATATTGATGATTATAATGGTTTAAAAGGTCAAAAGAAAAGAGTTGTATGGGCTATTGTTATTGTTGGACTTGTTATGAGTGTTATTTATGGGATAGTGGTAAATCTAGGTGAAAGAGAAGAACCTTTATCAGATGACAAAACATATAAAACTGTACCGATGAGATGATAATTTTGATACAATTTCAAAAAAATAGGGTCAAGAAATGTTAATGACAGTTATCACGATATATACACTTTTTGTTTTAGCCTCCATCTACACAAGTGTTATGCAGATAGGATTTATTAACACTGCAAAGAGAAAAAAAGCCATCTTGCTTAGTGACACTGACTTCATAAAAGCAGCAAACTACTCTGTAGCAAAAGAAAAACTAAGTATTGTTAACTCATTTGTGGATTATATAATGTTTATAGCTTGGATGGCTTTTGGTATAGCTTATCTCTCAGATACAGTAGTTTTAAAAGATGAAGCGATGCTAAATATTGTGATTGTGATGAGTTTTGTCATCATAAACTCTTTAATCTCCTTGCCATTTACATACTATGAGAAGTTTGTACTAGATGCAAAGTTTGGATTTAACAAATCTAGCATAAAGCAGTGGATTAAAGATACGTTTATTTCATATGCTTTAACGCTACTGCTTGGCTCACTTGTAGTTTGGGGCATATACACAATCATCACAACTTTTACTCTTTGGTGGTTGTGGAGTTTTGTCTTTATCTTTGGTGTGGTTGTACTTATAAATATGCTCTATCCAGCTTTTCGTGCTATATTTTTTGATAAACTAACCCCGCTAAAAGATGAAGCTTTAGATGAGCAGATAAAAGAGCTGATGGACAAAACTGGCTTTGTAAGTTCTGGAGTCTTTATAAGTGATGCATCAAAAAGAGATGCAAGGTTAAATGCTTATTTTGGTGGATTTGGCAAGGCTAAAAGAGTCGTACTTTTTGACACACTTATAGAAAAACTAACTACAAAAGAGCTTTTAGCAGTTTTAGGACACGAACTAGGACACTTTGCTCATGGCGATATCTATAAAAACATAGCACTTGTTGGAGTGATGCTTCTGTTTATGTTTGGCATCTTTGGAAATCTTCCAGACTCCCTTTACTTAGAGATGGGCATCTCTAATGAGCCTTATGTTTTGATGATACTTTTGCTTCTTTTTATGCCAGTTTTGGGCTTTATTATGATGCCTATCATGGGGATTTTGAGTCGCCATAATGAGTACGAGGCAGACAGAGTAGGCAGTGAGTTAGGCGGAGCAGGTGGAGAGATTGAACTTGCTAATGCACTTACAAAACTTGTAAATGAGAACAAAAGTTTTCCACTCTCTCATCCTTTATATATATTTTTTCACTATACTCATCCGCCAGTTCTAGAGAGATTAAAAGAGTTAGGCGTTGATGTGGGTGAGTTGGACAAAGGTTTATTAGAGGGCAAATGCGAAGCGGACATTTAGTTAGGGGGGTTCTAGCAGATATTGTAAAAATTTTAAATCCACACATACCAAGAGCATCAAGAGAGGCACAGCTTCTTTTGATGCATCATCTAAAAAAAGATGAACTTTGGCTCATCTCAAATCAACAAACAGAGGTTTCAAACATAGATGCACTGTATGAGCTGGTTTATAGAAGAGTGCAAAATGAACCGCTTGAGTACATTACAAATAGTGTAAGTTTTTACTCAGAGGAGTTTTTTATAGACAAAGGTGCTTTGATTCCTCGTCCTGAGACAGAGCTTCTTATAGATGAAGTTATAAAAAATTGCCCAAATCTTGATGCGCCTGTAAGATTTGTAGAGGTTGGAGTTGGAAGTGGCATCATCTCTATAATTTTAGCAAAGCATTTCAAAAACGCTAAGTTTATAGCTGTGGATATTTCACAAGATGCTATAAACATCGCAAGAAAAAACTTAAAAAGCTTTAAGCTAGAAGATAGAGTAGAGTTAAGGCTCGGCTCTTTGCTTGATGGGGTAGATGAAGAGATAGATTATCTTGTCTCAAACCCTCCTTATATTGCACAAGATGAAAAGCTAGAGATAAATCTCTCATACGAACCACAAAATGCTCTCTTTGGTGGAGAAATTGGTGATGAAATCATCAAAAATCTTCTTGATGAAGCCTTAAGAAGGCAGATTAACTTCTTTACATGTGAGATAGGTTATGACCAAAAAGATAAAATACAAATATATTTGAAAGACACTAGCTTTAAGAGCTTGGAGTTTTACAATGACTATAGTAAATTTGATCGTGGATTTACTCTAAAGATATAAGGGTTTTAACTTTGAGAAAAAGAATATATGTAGATTTTAGTTACCTCGTGATTTTAGCTGCTACTTTTGGAGCTGTTATTGTTTTAGGTGCAGTGGCAGCACCAGTTGTTTTTAATCCAAATAAGATTCTTGTTGGCATTTCGATTGATCATTTTAACTCTGGGATCATTATGGGAGAGATATTTCGTAGATTTAGTTACTGGATTTATTTTATTGCTACTGTAGTTATCATCTATGAATCTGTGATGTATAAACTAGGACAAAGGGATGCTATAGTTTTTGCAAGTTCTGTAACAGTAGTTTTTTCATCTTTGATGTTTAGTGCAGTTTACTTACCTAAAATCCTATCAATGCAAGCTATCGGCATTGAAGCGACCCAGAGTGATACTTTTAGAAATGTTCATATAGCTAGTGAGCTTGACTTTAAAATCCTAGCTGTAGGGCTTTTAGTTCTTTTTATAAGAAGATTGCTTCTTTTAAGATTTACTTAAACTTAACACTTATTTAACTATTATTTTGTATGATTATGTAAATCATAAGAAAAAGGATAGAAAATGAGTAAGATTATCGCGAGTATTTTAGTGCTTGGCACTATATTGTTTGGAGCTATGGGTGAGGGTAAACCTCAAAAAAACAAAGAGATGCAGATGTTTCAAGCTGTACCTATGAATAAGGCAACAATCCTTCAAGATGGCGATGCTAAGATGTACTGTCCAACATGTGGAATGACACTTCCTATGTTTTACAAAACAAACCACGCAGCGACTCATAACGATCATACAGAGCAGTACTGCTCACTTCACTGTTTAGCTGAGACAAATCTCAAAAACAACAACTCTCTAAAAGATATCAAAGTAGTAGATGCTAAGAGTCTAAAGTTCATAGATGCACAAAGTGCTCACTATGTAGTAGGAAGCTCTAAAAAAGGTACTATGAGTATGACAAGTAAGTACGCATTTGCTAATGCTGAGGATGCAAAGGACTTTAAGAACGAGTTTGGCGGAGAACTTATGAATTTTAAAGAAACTTATAAGTTAGCGACAAAGGCATTAGAGGGTGAAATGAAAATGATAGCTAAAAAACAAGCTAAAATGGCCAAAAAAGGTGAGATGATATATAGCAAAATGTGTAAAAAAACAGATAAAAAATTTAGCACAACTGCTGAGGCTAAAGCCTACGTGATGTCAAGTAATCTTTGCGGAGATATTAAGGGTAAAAAACTCCAAGCAGTTGGAATTTACTTAGGTAAAAGATAGATATAGATTTACTATGCTTTTAAGTTATAATAATTATATTTAGATAGAATTATTTTTTGATTTAAGGATCACAATGAAAGCAATAATTATTTTACTAACACTCTTTTTGGGCCTTAGCGCGCATAACTTTTCTAAAGTCTCATCAAGTGAACCTCACTTAGTGCAAAAAGGAACAGAAAAGGAGTGGTGTCCTGTTTGTGGGATGAATATAAAGATGTTTTATAAAACTTCTCATACCGCAGAGCTTAAGAACAAAACCCCAAGACAATACTGCTCTATACGATGTTTAGTTCAAGATAAAAAAGAGTATGGGATTGATAATTCTAGCATCAAGGTTGTAGATGCTAAGAGTGAAAAACTTATAGATGCTAGTGATGCTTTTTATGTTCTTGGCTCAGATGTTAAAGGTACTATGAGTAGAGTCTCTAAGCTAGCTTTTAAAACAAAGGCTGATGCAGAGGAACATGTAAAAAAGTATAAAGGTAAGATAGTTACCTTTGATGAGGCAATAAAAGCTGCACAAAAATCTCTAAAGAGTGATAATGCTCTTACTCAAAGTAAAAAAGAGAAAAAAGTATATGCAATGGGTGAGAAGATTTATAAGAAAATGTGTAGTAAAGATATAGATGAGACTGACTACATAGAGATAAATGAGTTAAAAGCTGATATAAAAAACTCTAAACTTTGTAAGCCTATGGATGAGAAAAAGCTTCAAGCTTTAGCACTTTATCTATGGGAAATTAAGCGCTTTGGTGATTTAAAAAGCATAGAAGGTAAGATAGAAGTAACCGAGGATGAGAAGTGTCCTATCTGCGGTATGTTTGTCTATAAATATCCAAAGTGGGCAGCTCAGATTTTTTATGCAGATAAACACTACTCTTTTGATGGAGTAAAAGATCTTATGAAGTACTACTTTTTAAACAAAGATGGCATTTCTAAGATTTTAGTCACAGACTACTACTCGCAAAAGGCCATAGAGGCAAGAGAGTCTTTTTTTGTTGTTGGAAGTGATGTTTATGGTCCTATGGGAGATGAACTCATACCATTTGCAAAACTTGAAGATGCAAAGACTTTTAGTCTTGACCATAAAGGTAAAAAGATTTTGAAGTTTGATGAGATAGATGAGTTGGTCATTAGAAAGTTAGATGAGTAAAAATCTATACACTCCAAAGACGCCAAAACTTTTGTTCTCTTTGTTTGCTCTTATACTCTTTTTTACTTTAGAGACTCTTTATATCTTCTCTTCTAAGAGTCTTGATGATAAGACACTAGAAAAAAGAGAAGAGTTTGTAAGTATAGTAGCCCTGCCAGACTTAGCAATATCTACAGAGGCTACATTTATAAGGCATAGAAGTATGAGCGATATCTTTAGCATCTATAAAGATGATGGCAGCTTAAGGGAGTATTTTGTCTCAACTTACACCTATTCTCACTCACATATACAAAAGGCAGATAAAAGTGCGAAATAAGATAAACTTCTACCTCATAGAGTACGCAATAAATGCGATACTTAGGCAAAAATACAAAAATATTTTTATAGCAACAACCCTTACATTTTTAATCTTTTTACTTACAAGTATATTCTTTATAACAAATTCTATAAAGTACGAACTAAATGCTACTGTTGATGCTCTTCCTGAAATAGTAGTTCAAAAGATAAAAGCTGGAAGACACTACGATATAGATGTCCATGCGACGGAGGAGATACTAGCCATCACAGGAGTTGTCGATGCTGTCGCTCGTGTTTGGGGTTACTACTACTTTGAAAATGCCGGGGTGAACTTCTCCATAGTTGGGGTAGATGAGTTTGAAGCACAGTATAAAGAGTCACTAAAGAGAGTTGTTGGTACTACTGGGCTAATGGATGCACAGGGAAGTGCTATGGTAGTTGGTAGCGGAGTGAAAGAGACTATGCAAAACAACTACTATAAGGACTACTTTAACTTTATAAAGCCTGATGGAACTCTAAAGAGAGTGGATATAGTGGGCGCTTTTGATGGAGATACTCAGCTTGAATCAAACGATATGATAGTGATGTCAAAAGCTGATGTTAGAGAGATTTTTGATATGAGAGAATCAAAAGCTACGGACATAGTAGTAAAGGTTTCAAACCCTGATGAAGTAGTGACTATCGCCTCAAAGATAAAGCTTATCTTTCCAGATAGTAGGATTATCACTAAAAATGATCTTAAAATCTCTTATCAAAATATTTTTGACTATAAGAGTGGCATATTTTTAGCCCTTTTTGTTGTCTCTCTTTTTACATTTTTTATCATCATCTATGATAAGGCAAGTGGACTTAGTAGTGAAGAAAAAAGAGAGATAGGGATACTAAAAGCAATAGGGTGGAGAGTTGATGATGTTTTAAAAGAGAAGTTTTATGAGGGATTTATTATCTCTTTTTTCTCTTATATGATGGGCGTAATTGCAGCAGTAGGTTTTGTATATATCTTTCAAGCTCCGCTTTTGCAAAACATATTTACAGGCTATTCACAGCTAAAGACATCATTTGAACTCCCTTTTATCTTTGATGTTCAAACTCTCTTTTTGGTATTTTTCCTAAGTGTTCCTATCTATATAGCAGCGACAATCATTCCATCATGGAAGATTGCTACACTAGATGCAGACGAGGTTATACGATGAGCCCCGCAAAAAAGGCGAGGCTAAAGCCTCACTTCCGAGTTATTTTACACTCTCTGATATTATGTTTGAGGTATTAAAATGATAGAACTAAAAAATGTTACAAAAAGCTATGAGATAAACAAAAGCAACATAGTTACAGCATTAAATAGTGTGAGTATGAAGATAGACGAGGGCGAACTTGTAGTGATTAAAGGTGCTAGTGGAAGTGGAAAGAGTAGTATTTTATCACTCATCGCAGCACTTAGTAAACCTACAACTGGAGAAGTCATAGTAGATGCTAAGCAGATATCAAAGCTTCCAGATAACTTTGCATCTGAATATAGACGAGATAACATAGGTTTTGTATTTCAAAAGTACAACCTTATAACTACACTTAGCGTAAAAGAAAACATCCTGCTTCCTTTAGTCCCACTAAATCCAGATGCAGATGAAGCAGATGCAAAACTCCATAAGGTTATGGAGATGTTTAAGATATCTCATAAAAAAGATGCCATCATCAAAAATCTATCAGGTGGAGAGCAGCAACGTGTAGCAATTGCAAGAGCAAATGTAAACGAGCCTAAAATCATCATAGCAGATGAGCCAACTGCAAACTTAGATGAAAAGTTATCTCTACATTTTATAGAGATGCTTCGCAAGCTTAAAAAACTAAACAAAACTATAGTTATAGCTACGCATGACCCACTCTTTTTTGATCTTGACATTGTAGATAGAGAGATTGAGATGCATAATGGAGTTGTCATTTGATACTAACTCCTGAAGTTTTAGCTATCTTTATACTAAACATAGTCTTTGCTCTCTTTGGCACTATAGCTTTTTATCTGAGTGTGAAAATCTACTTAAATTGGGATCTAAGCTCCACTAGCAAAGCTCAATACCGCCTTGAGAAACAGAGCTACTTAGCAGCTACTATCATCAAGTTTATATTTATCATAAAAGTTCCTCTATTTCTGTTTTTTGTCTTTACGCTTGATAAGATCTCAAACGTTTTAACTGGTGCGATGTGTGGAGCTGGAGTTGTAGATGCAACAGATACTGGTACAGCTTTGTTTGTTTTAAAAATCATAAATCTATATATATTTGCTTACTGGATAGCTCTTCATAATGAAGATGTAAAACATGAAAAGCAACCCTTTTTAAAACAAAAATTTGCTTTTTTTATAGTTGCTTTTTTTCTCTTTATGGCGGAACTTATCATCGAGGGAGTTATGTTTGGCTCCATTGAGATAGATAAGATGGTGAGTTGTTGTGGTACTCTCTACTCAAGTAGTTCAACTTCGGCAATATCGAGTATATTTGCACTTGATACTTCACTTCTTTTATATATGTTTTATGGGATATTTTTACTTATAGTTCTGTTTTACTATTTAAAAAGCAGGTATCTTTTTGCCATAAGTAATGCTCTTTTTGTACCTATCTCACTAATCACGCTTATAGTCTTTTTTGGAACTTACATATATGAACTTCCATCACATCACTGTCCATTTTGTTTTTTACAAAGTGACTACTACTTTGTAGGTTATCTTATATACACACTTCTATTTTTAGGAACATTTTATGGACTTGTTGTTGGTTTTGTTGAGTCTAAAAAGGAGGACAAACTAAAAAACTATAAAATGTCTCTGATTTTTAACTCTCTTTATGTTATATTGCTTACATCATTTGTGATGATATATTTTATAAAAAATGGAGTTTGGCTTTGATGATAAAATATCTAAAGGTTTTACTGCTGCTCGCCATAGGTCTCTCTTTTTTAGCCTGTGAAAAAGAAGCACAAAAAGGTGTCTCTGCTGTTCATTGGGATAGAGATATGTGTAGTAGATGTGTCATGGTGGTTAGTGATAGAAAGAACACTGTACAAGTTAGAAATCCTGACACACAAAAAACATATATGTTTGATGATATAGGGTGTATGGCTCTTTGGTTTGATGAAGAGGGAATAGACTGGGAAGATAAAGCAATAGTTTGGATAACTGATGTCGATAGTGGTGAGTTTATAGATGCAAGAGTAGCATTTTATGATACAAATAATGTCACTCCTATGGCTTATGGATTCTCAGCTCACAAAACCAAAGAAGCGATAAAAAAAGGCGAAGAGATAATCTCTTATGATGAAGTGATAAAAAGAGTAAAGAAGATAGGGCAATGAAGCAAACACTACAAAATATAGATATGTTTAAAGATTTAGATGAGGATACAATCTCTAAGATTGAAAAACTAACAACATTTCATACTATAGCTAAAGATAATATCGTTTTTTATGAGGGAGATGATTCTAAATACCTCTATCTTTTAGCTAAGGGCATTATAAAACTCTATAAAACTTCGTCAAGCCATAAAGAGATTGTTCTAAAGTACTTTCATGAAAATGAACTCATTGGTGAAGTCGCTAATTTTGAGAAGATGCCGTATCCTGCAACTGCTAAAGCTTATAGCGATGTTGAAGTTTTAAAGATAGATTTTAAAGGTTTAAAAGATATCATCTACTCAAATCCTGAACTCTCTTATATCATCCAAACATCTTTGATAAAAAAGATCAAAAATCTCGAAATCATCATCTCTACAAACTTGGTTCTTGACTCTAAAGAGAGAGTTGCGAAGTATATGTATAACCACTCTGAGGACTTTTTTCAAACCAAAAATATCCTAATAGCAGAGATACTGAGTGTATCGCCTGAGACACTCTCTAGGATTTTAAAGTCATTTAAAGACAATGGCATCATAGATATGAAACTAAAAAAGATAGATAGAGAAGCACTTTTAGAATATTTTGAATAAGGATAGATTCCAATGATAATATCAAATGCTATTGTTTGTGACGCTCATAGTGAGTACAAGGCTGATATTCGCATAGAAGATGGCATAATAACTGAGATAGCTGATAGTTTAAGTGGCGAAGACACACGAGATGCTAAAGGCGCGTACTTTTTACCTCTTTTAGTAGATACAAATATAAGACTTCTTGACTCAACCCTAAATTCAAAAAACATAAAAAACATCTCAAAAGAGGCACACTGTGGTGGAGTTGGAGTTGTTGTATTAAATGCAGACAGTACTCCAGCTATTGATAATGAGATAGTCTTAGAGTTTGCACAAAATGGACTTCATGATCTAGAGGGTGCAAAAGTTGAGCTAATGTTAAACTCCCTAAAAGAAGATAGTACACTAAGCAATATTGCCATACTTTTAAAAAGTGGGGCAATAACACCATATATGAGCACCATCGCAAAAAATGATGTGGCTATAAAAATAGCCGAGTATGCTCAAATGTATAACAAAACTATCTTTTGTAAAGCTGAGGATAACTCTCTTATAACAAGTGGAGTTATGCTTGATGGTGATATTAGCTCAAAGTTAGGACTAGCTGGCATTCCAGATTTGAGTGAAGTTTTGCATGTCTCTCGTATGATAGAGATAGCAAGACACTTTAAGATAAAAATCCTCTTTAAGTCTATAGCCTCTCCTCGCTCTATTTTTCTTATAACAAAAGCAAAAAAAGATGGCGTAGATGTTAGATGTGAAGTCTCCATAAACCACTTAACTCACTCAGATGAAGCTTGTGAGGATTTTAATACTACTGCAAAACTAGATCCGCCACTAGCATCAAGAAGCGATGTAGAACTGCTCATAGAGGCACTTAAAAACAAAGAGATAGATGTTTTGACAACCTTGCATCAACCAAGCTCACCCATCAACAAAGAGGTTGCTTTTTATGATGCAGCTTATGGTTGTGAAGTACTAAGTGATGCGATGAGTATCTACTACACAAAACTTGTAAAAAGTGGACTCATTACAATGAGTGAGCTTATACAGATAGCTTGCAAAAACCCAGCATCTACTATAGGACTTGATGCTGGAGAGATAAAAGTAGGAAGCAAGGCAAACGCTATGCTTTTTTGTGTAAAGAGCCAAAAAGTACTAGAAAACGAGCAATCACTCTACAACAAAGAAGAACTCTTTGGAGAGGTTCTAGAGGTTTACTAGGGTAGTTTACTTTAATCCTCTTTTAAAGAAACTATCATAAATATTGCAAGTATCTTTGGATCCTGAATCAAGTTTAGGATGACGAAAAGACCGTCATCCCGCACTTGATGCGGAATCTTATAGAACATTAAATCGAGTTTTGTTACTCTTAAAATTAAATTCCAGATATTAAAAACTATTTGTCTGTAACTCTTTTGTAGCTCAATCCAATCCTAAGCAAAAAGAGATAATCATCAAACTCTTTATAAATATCTGTTTCAAAAAAATAAAATCTATGCAACTATAAAAAGTCTTTAATATTCATATTCAAAGCTTTTGCAATTTTGTAAAGATGTTCTAAGTTAAAGTGCTTGCCGTATCTATTGTTCTCACAGTTAGAATAAAAAGCAACAGATTTTATCCCAATCTCTAAAGCTAAGTCCAGTTGCGTCATATTTTTGTTTTCTCTAAAATATCTAACTTTTAAAGAAATACTCTTATAAAACTCTAGTATTTCATCCTTTGAAGCGTTTGAAAAATCCATATCTACCATAAATCACCTCACATAATATTTTTTTATTTAATATAAGTTTATTTTTTAATACTAGTTTTATTTTTAATAATAACTTAAATATATAGATATAAAATGTTAAAATCTTTATCCTATAGGATAAAATATGTAGAAAGTCTATACTCTAAAATTTATACCAAGATTTTTCATTTTTATTTGCAGAATAAAAAAGCCTTTTCATCCCTTAAATAAGGAATGTTGAAGCTTTTTAAAGGGGGAGATTTTGTGAATACTTTTTAGCGTTATATATATGTTTTTTTTAGAAATAATGAAATTTTGAAGCTTATAATTTTAAACTAACTTTCAAATATAATATTATATTTGATGTAGGTCAAATTATTTTTTCTTTAAAGTATGTACAATTTCATTTTTATTATAAATAATTATTATACTAACAGTTAGTAATCTTCATTTTGCTTTGAAAACGTAAAAAAACAGCGTAAAAATTATTATCCTATAGGATAAACTAGGCGGGAAATGCATAATCTAAATCTTAAGTCAAAACTATTTGTTTTATCCACACTCCCAATGATCGTCATCTTTATACTATCAACGATGATTCTTGTGGAGATATTTAACAAAAAACAAAATATTGAACTTACAAAAAAACATATTGACAACGCGGTGATAATCTCAAAATTTGTTCATTTGTTACAACTTGAGAGAGGTCTTAGTATAGAGCTTGCAGTAGATGAAAAGAGTGATAAAAAAGAGAGACTTACCTTTGTAAAACAAGAGTTAGAAGAGCTACTAAAAAACAGTACTATTGATAGCAATATAACTCTTTTAAACCAATGTATAGAAGAAAAAAATTCTCTTGATGTAGGTAGTCTTACTATAAATGAAATTGAAGAGTTTTACTCTTTAAAAATTTCAATGCTTCTTGATATTATAAACACTATTCCAAACTCTATAAATAATCTTCAAGATAGAAACTACATACAAGCTTATACGCATCTTGCGGTTATGAAAGAGTCGCTTGGAAAAACAAGAGCTATTTTAAATAAATCTTTTGTTAAAAAAGAGTTTCAAGATGATGATTTTGTAAAAATAAGAGGATTTTTAAACATATATCGTATGGCTCAAAAAAGATTTGAAAGCACGTTATTTAAAGATAGAGATTTTTTTTATTTTTATAAAAAATCATTAGAGGAAGATAGGATTAAAGAAACTTTTGAGATTATTAGTTTTATCTTAAACAACCCAAACAATACAAAAGTTGATAATCTTTCTTATGTATGGTTTGAAAAAGTTACGCATGCTATAGATACTTTAAAAAAAGTAGAAAATGAACTCTTTGCTAATGTTAAAATATTATTGGAAAAAAAACAAGAATCAAATTTTTATGAGATGATTCTAGTCTTAATGTTTTTAATTATCAGCACAGTAGTAATTATATTTCAAGCTATAATAATCATAAGAGAGATACTAACCTCCACAAACTCCCTAGAGTCAAATCTTTCAAAATCCACATCTCTTCTAGAGCAGTATAAATCAGCCGTTGATGAGAGTGCTATAGTTTCAAAAACCGATAAAGATGGCATCATAACCTATGTAAATGAAAAGTTTTGCAAAATCAATGGCTATAGTGAAAGTGAACTTTTAGGTAAAACTCATAGCGTTGTAAATCATCCTGATATGCCTAAAGAGCTTTTCGCAGATTTGTGGCAGACGATTAAATGCTTAAAGCAACCTTGGATTGGTGAAATCAAAAATCTTAAAAAAGATGGTAGTGCTTACTGGGCAAAAACGTTTATAAAACCTATCTTAGATGCAAATGGTAGTGTGATAGAGTTTATCGCAATAAGAACAGATATTACCCAGATTGTTAAACAGAAGATTATCTTTGAGAAAATTGCCCAGACTGATGCACTTACAAACTATGCAAACAGATATAAACTAAACAGTGATATAGATGAAAAGCACAATCTCTCAATAGCTCTTTTTAATATAGATGGATTTAGAGAATTAAACGATTTTTATGGACATGCATTTGGAGATTGCATCATTAAATCCGTAGCAGATAAAATCTATAACTTTATCTCAAAAGATGAGAGACTCTTCTTTTATAGACTTCAAGGAGATGAGTTTGCCCTTCTTGCAACCGAATATGAGAGGGATTCTTTTATCTATAAATGCAGAGATATTTTACTGCTAATCAAAGAAGATCTAACTATTGAAAATGAAAACATTGTACTCTCTTGCAGTTGTGGTATCGCCTTTGAAGATAAAACAAGTCTTTTGCCTAAAGCAGATATGGCACTTAAAATTGCAAAACAAGAAAATAGCGACTTTGTCGTCTATAGTGATAGCATTAATCTCAATGGTAAGTATGAAAATAACATAAAGTGCACAAAAAAACTAGCAACCGCTCTGCAAAACAAGAAGATTGTCACCTTTTACCAACCTATCGTTAACAACCTTGATTTAAAATATGAAAAGTATGAATCACTCATTAGAATGATAGATGAAGATGGAAGCATCATCTCCCCATACTTCTTTTTAGATATAGCAAAAAAGACAAAAAAATATTTTGATATTACAAAAATTGTAATTGCACAGTCGTTTGAAATGTTTAAAGATAAAGACGTTGAATTTTCTGTAAATTTATCTATTATGGACGTACTTGAACCTAAAATCCATGACTATATTTTAATGATGTTAGAAAAGTATGATATCGGATCTAAAGTTGTATTTGAGATAGTTGAATCAGAGTATATTGAAAATTTTCAAACGGTCAAAAATTTTATAGATGAAGTTAAGAGATATGGCTGCAAGATAGCTATAGATGATTTTGGAACAGGATACAGTAACTTTGAGTACCTCATTAAGCTAAAAGCAGATTACTTAAAGATAGATGGCTCGCTTATAAAAAATATAGACACAGATGAAAATGCTTTTTTAGTCGTCTCTACAATTGTAGAGTTTTCTAAAAAACTTGGCATGAAGACCATAGCTGAGTTTGTTGAAAATGAAGCGATTTTTAAGATAGTAAAGGAGTTAGAAATTGATTATTCTCAAGGATATTATTTTTCAGCACCAAGAGAAAAACTAGTTGGTTATTGATAAAGAAAATAAAAAAAGGAAGCGATTTATGAAAAACTTAAGTATTAAAGTAAGATTGATGATATTGGCACTTATCCCGATAATGGTTATCGTTGCTCTCTCTACAGGAAAGATAGTTTTTGACATGGGCATAAAAGAGAATTTAAGCGTAACAAAGCATCGCATTGAGGAGGTAGAGTCTTTGGCAAATGCTATCCATTATCTTCAAATAGAAAGGGGACTTAGCGTTGGATTTGTCTCCTCAGGCGGAGCTAGAGGCGGCAACAAACTCTCTAAAATCAGAAGCAAAGTTGATACTGCGATAGATGAGATAAAAACCGTTTACGCTAAAACAAATGGTGATATATCTGTTTTAAACAATCTTAGTAGACTCTCTATAAAAAGAAGTTCTATAGACTCTTTTAGCATGAGCGAATCAGAAGTGGGTTTATACTATGCAAAAAACATAAATACTATGCTGATGGCTACCATAGAAGTTACTTCTTTTATGGATGATAAAGATAGTAGAAATATGGTTCAAGCGTATATTCATCTAGCTTATGCAAAAGAGAATTTAGGTCGAATGAGAGCGATTTTAAATGGTGCTTTTACCAAAGACGACTTTTTACAAGAGAGGTATTTTACTTTTGGTAGCGTGTTTGATGCTTACGGTACAAACATCAAACAGTTTGAGATGCTAACGCAGCAAAAACTACTAGATTTTTACAAAGAGACGTTTAGAGGCGAAGCAGTTAAGAAAATATTTGTTATGATAGAGACGGCCAAAACAAAAGGGATGGCAGGAGATTTTGGAGTTGATGCAAATGTTTGGTTTACAAATGCGACGGTCTCTATAGATATACTTAGAAGTGTAGAGCTTGAGCTTTACAAATATATTTATAGAGATATAGATGAAAAAATCGAAAAGGCGTCTTTTAACATTACGATGTTAACAACAGGACTTGTAGTAGGTATCATACTTTTCGCTTTAATCATACTCTATCTTATTAAAATCTCTGTAAATAATCCAATTGAGCACTTTAAAGTTACTCTTGTGAATATAGGGGAGAGTCATAATCTAACTATCAAAGCCAATGAAGATGCTCCTAAAGAGATATCAGAGATGGCACAAAGCTTTAATAGACTTTTAGTAAATTTGAGAGACCTTATAGAGACATCTAAAAAATCTTCAAGTGAGAATGCTTCCATCTCTCATGAGCTCTCCACTACTGCGATAGGTGTGGGGGAAAATGTGGAGAAATCAGTTATAGTCATTGACGAGACTACCAAAAAAGCAAGAGGGATCAAAGATGAGATAACTCAGGCAATAGGTGATGCAAATGAGAGTAAAAAAGAGATACTAAGAGCAAATAACAATCTTGATCTTGCAAGAGATGAGATAGTAGCACTAACACAAAAAGTACAAGGCTCTGCACACCTTGAGGTTGAACTTGCACAAAAAATGCAAACACTCTCAAGTGAAGCAAATGAGGTTAAAAGTATTCTTGAAATTATCTCTGATATTGCGGAACAGACAAATCTTCTTGCTCTTAACGCTGCCATAGAAGCTGCTCGTGCAGGCGAGCATGGACGCGGTTTTGCTGTTGTGGCAGATGAAGTAAGAAAACTTGCAGAGAGAACTCAAAAGAGTCTTACAGAGATAAATGCAACTATCAATGTTATAGTCCAATCGATTATAGATGTAAGTGTGCAGATGAACTCCAACTCAGAAGATATTCAAAAGCTCTCAGTAAATGCAACGGATGTTGAAGTTAAAATAAATGAGAGTGTAGTAATTGTAAAAGATGCTGTTAAAGCAAGTGATAAAACCGTTAGTGACTTTGAAAAAACAGGAAAAGATGTCGAGTTTATCGTCTCTCAAGTCTCAGAGATTAACGAAATTTCTTCAAATAATGCAAGAAATGTAGAAGAAATTGCAGCTGCCGCAGAGCATCTCAACTCTATGACGGATGAATTGCATGCAAAACTAGAGGTGTTTAAAACATAAGCACCTGATTATTTTGAATGGGGAGTACTTAAAATCACCTTAGAGTATATGAGAGTTTTACTCTAAACTCTTTGGGGAAGTTAAATAGTGCTTCTTCAACAGTAACTGGAAAACTTTTGCTGATCGCTTCTAAGGCTGATTTTTTAAACACGCTTCTTCCAGAGACTATTTTCATTCCTTCTACATTACCATCTGAGAGTATTTTGAATTTCACATCCACAAGACCCTCTATCCCCCTTCTTCTAGCCATATTTGGATAGGATTTGTTATCATTGATTCTTTTTATTAGATCGTTTATAAATTTATTTTGTTTTGCTAAGAGAATATCTTGATTTATTTCATGTTGTTTCTCTGTTAAAACTTCTTCTTCTTTTACTGCTGTCTCTTCAACAATTTCTTCTCTTTGCTCTTGTACTTCTTCAATTGTCTCCTCTACTACTTCCTCTTCGATGACTGTCTCTTCAACAATTTTTTCTTCAATAATTGGCTCTTTTATCGGCTGGGGAACTGGCTTAGGCTTAGGCTTGGATTTGGGTTTGGGTTTGGGTTTAGGTTTAGGTTTAGGTTTAGGCGTAATCTTCTCTTGCTTTGGTTTTTGGGGTTTAGCTTGAGCAACCACTCTAAAGCATACTTTTCTAACATCTTCTACCTTAGTATCTGTGCTTACTTTTGTATCTATATTGACTATATAAATTAGTGTAACTACAATTGCCAAATATGAGAGCGCGCTTATTATAAATGATGAGACATATCTGTTCATGTTTTTTTCCTATATTTATGTAAAAAATTGTATATTGTTGGCAGGTAGAAGAGGTTTAGTACTGTTCCCCACAAAAGTCCAAATCCAATAGCAATAGCTAAAGGTTGAAATGTTACAGCTTGAGCTGTCGCAAAAAATATTAGTGACGAAAGACCAATAATTGTAGTAACAGAAGTAAGTACAATTGGTCTAAATCTTCTTGCTGCAAGAGTGAAAATTTCATCTTTGTTTGTTGCGGTTTTTATCGTTGCCATCATCAAAATACCATCATTTACGATAACACCTGCTAGCCCTAAGGCTCCTATGAGAGATGGAAGAGAAATATTAAAACCCATAATAAAATGACCTATATATACACCAAGAAGTGAAAAGGGAATGACTGACATTACTATTAGGGTCTCTCTTATGGAATCAAAAAGATATAAAATAGAGATAAAAATTAAAATCATAGCAACAATAGATGCTAATATCATCTCCGATTGCATACTCCTCTTTTGTTCTGCCTCGCCTTTGAGTCTCAACTCCAATCC
The DNA here is from genome assembly GCF_000445475.1 of Sulfurimonas hongkongensis. Taxonomy (NCBI): domain Bacteria; kingdom Pseudomonadati; phylum Campylobacterota; class Epsilonproteobacteria; order Campylobacterales; family Sulfurimonadaceae; genus Sulfurimonas; species Sulfurimonas hongkongensis. Next base: position 21,905 of record NZ_AUPZ01000001.1, on the reverse strand, counting down.
TTCGTCTTTTAATTTTTGAATTGTCGGTTCTATCTTTTGCAAAACTTCTGTTGCTGTAGTTTTAGAAGGGTCAACATTTGCAAAAACATAAAAGCTAGTATGTCCATCATCTTTGACTAACATCTCTAGAGCAGTCACCTTTTCAAATTCACAGATATCCTCTAGCTTTACATAGGTGTCGTTTTGTATAGGAATTTCCAATCTTTTAAAACTCTCTAGATCATCTTTAAAATTGAGTGATTTTATCTTTACATCTAAAAGCTCACGCCCATCATATATTGTGGCGATCTTAAGAGAGAGATAGAGCTTTGAGATATAGTTACCTAGGAGTTTTTCGGTAATGCCTAGCTCCTCGCCATAACTGTTGATTTTAAGTTTAATCTCATCAGTACCAACTTTGATGTTATTACCAAAATATTCTATGCCTTGAATTTGGCTAAAGCTATCTTCGATAGTTCTAACGGCTTTTATCGCTTTTTGATAGTCATCGCTAACGACACCGATGCGAATATCTGCTTTTGTATTTCCCATCTTATTTTCCACTACCATTAGGCTATTTAGATGAAACTTTTCTTCATACTTCTGCTCTTTTAGCCAAACTCTTAAATCTTTTGAAATCTTTTGCGAGGAGATATCTCTGATCCTATCTTTATTGTCATAATAAAAACTAAGGTAAGGCGTAATATACTTATCTACAAAATTTTGGGGTTTCATTTTGTGTAGCTCTAAAGATATATATCCAACATATGGGTAGATTTCAGTTGTGCCTGTAGCACTTCTTCTATATCCTGCTGTAGAGCTTACATGCTTTACAAAAAATCTCTTCTGCTCTTTTAGTATCTCTTTTTCTAAAGTTTGCACAATATTTAGAGAATCATCAAGTGAAGTTGTGGGATCTGCTTTAAATGTAATGTTTATAGAAGAGTCATCAAAGGGTTGAAACATCTGAAATTTTGATTTTTGAACTCCGTAAAAGGTTAAAAGAGGCACTATGATGATAAATGTAAGCAGAAAACTTTTTTGATGTTTTAGGAGAAAACTTAAGACTTTTTGGTAGAGTAGATTTGCTTTTTTCCATGAGCGAGTTTTTGAGTTTGAGCCTAAAATATGAGTAGCATGAAGTGGCAAAAAGATAAAGGACTCTATAAGTGAAGCGATAACAAGTGCGCTAAAAGCTATGGGTATAAGCGCTACTATCTCTCCTAATTTTCCACTTATCATCAAAAGAGGTATAAAAGAAAATATAGTAGTTAAAGAGGCTATCATTACTGGTTTTGCGACCTCTTTTGTTCCCAGATATGCTGCATCTTTTGCACTGTAGCCTTTTTCAATATATTGCTGAATATTTTCACTCACAACAATGGCATCATCGACGATAATTCCTATAGCTATTAAAACTCCGATTAGTGAATTTATATTGATGCTGTGCCCTGTAAGATAAAAATAGATAGCACCAATAACAAAAGAGGTAGGAATCCCTAGTGCGATCACTAGTGCCATTTTTATATTGATTAAAACAGCTGTAAGCAGAGTAATAAGTAAAACACCAAGTAAAATATTTGAGATAACAATATTGAGTCTATCTTTTATAATGGTTGATGAGTCCATCCTCACGCTAAACTCAACATCATCAATCTTCATCTTTGATATGAGTTGATTGATATCTTCTGCTATGCTAATAGCATTGCCCTTTGGATTTTGAGATATGGCAAGTGTGATGGAATTTTTTCCATCCATACTTGCAAGAGTTGATGCATCTTCGTACTTTTTACTTATGGAAGCTATATCTTTTAAAACAATTTGTTGGTTGTTTATATTTAGGGTGGTATTTTCAAACTCAGAAGAGAATTTTTTATCATTATGTGTTGATATATAGTAAGGCTCATTTGTATTGTCTATCTTTCCAAGAGGAAAGATATAAGAGACTTCAGAAAAAAGTCGCAAAACCTCACTCATAGATATATTGTAGGCATTGACTTTTTTCTCATCAATCAAAACTTCATAAAAAAGCTCTGAGTTTCCAAATATAGTTACATCTGATACATTTTTAATCGAGAGCAATTTAGTTTTAAAGTTTTTTGATAGCTCTTTTAATCTCTCTCTAGGAAGACTCAAAGATTGAATCGATATATGCATGATGCTTCTTGAATGCGCAACGCCTCTGATAACTGGATCATCCATATCACTCGGTAGATTAACTTTAATAAGTGAGAGTGCATCTTCAACGTCGCGTATAACTGTTGCTTTATCTACTCTCTTGTCAAGTTCAAGAACTATACTGAATTTTCCCGGTGTTATTACAGAAGAGACACTCTCTACGCCAATAATGTTTTTTACTTCATCTTCGATTTCCCCAACAGCCATAGTATTTAAACTATCTACAGAAGCTCCTTGATATGTGCCCCTGATAGTTATAGAAGAAGGTTCAATAGTAGGAGATATCTCCTTTGGTATTTTTGTATAGGAGTAGATGCCTACTGCAAAAATTAAAAAAAATAGAGTATAGTTTATTCTATAGTTCTCAATAAAAAATTTTATAATTTTATTAAACATCTATTGCACTTTTTCCTTGCATAAATCTAATTAAGCTCTGTTTTCATATTCATAAGATTCATGAGCTAGTATTGCAGCACCTAAAGATGTAGTTATTTGCGGAAATGCAGGAATAAATATTTTTTTACCTAACTCATTCTCGATTGCACTTACTAAGCCGATATTTAGCGCGGGACCACCGTCAAAATAGATGCCTTCTTTTATGCCAACTCTTTTTATAAGTTTAATAATTCTTTTTGCTATAGAGTAGTGAACGCCTGCTACGATATCCTCGACACTGTTATCATTGCCTAAAAGGCCGATTATCTCAGACTCTGCAAAGACTGCGCATGTGCTATTTATTGCTAGCGGTGTACCTGTTGATTTGAAATGATATTCGCCTAACTCATCAACTTCTATCTCTAAATTCATAGCAACAACATCTAGAAATTTTCCAGTTCCAGCCGCGCATCTGTCATTCATAGCAAAGTTAACTACATTACCCTCATCATCAAGTGAGATAGCTTTGGAATCTTGACCACCTATGTTTATAATAGTTTTAATGTCGCACTCTGACGCGGCCGCAGCCATTGCACCCATCGCATTTGCGGTAATTTCACTTATATTTTCATCTGCTTCTTTGAAGAGCTTTCTTCCATAGCCCGTTGCGACTGTATAAACCAATCTGTCCTCATCAACGCCAAGCTCGCCGAGCATATCTTTTAGTGCTTGTTTTGCGTATTTGTAAAACATACTTCCACTTGCACTTATTTTATGTCCTGCTAGTTTTTTATTTTCATCTACAATTGCAATTTTAATAGCTGTTGAGCCTATATCTATACCTGCAAAATATTTCATTAACGTTTCCTTTTTCTATTTTTAAGTGACTCTACAAATGCTTCAACTCTAGTTGTAAGCTGACCTAAGTGACTAGGAGAGTAATCGCTCTCTAAGTACATAATAGGAATGCCCTCTCTCTCCATAGCCTCTAAAACAGATCTCTGCTCCATCTCATAAACCTGACATCCTGCAAAGGCTTGATATATAACGCCATCTGCTTTATACTCTCTAACAAGGTCAATAATTCTTCTTTTTCTATCTTCATTTTTTGTAAATATTGGACAGGTACACCCCTTTAAATATCTATCCGCAACCCCATCTATCATATCGTTGACAAACCACTCATCTACGCTTACCATATCATTAAACATTCTGTTTGATGAACATGTTTCATCTGCTACGATAATGGCATCTGATTGCTCTATAATAAGAGGGATTTTTAGATTTGGAAAGATTGGTGGCGATCCTGTATAGACGATTCTAGGGCTTCTTTTATGTGCAGCATTAAACTCATCTTCTACTCTTTGCTGGCACTCCTTTACAAGTTTATCTACGGCATCTATCCAGTTGTCTATTTTGTCAAAGAAAAATGCGTTGGTAACTAAAAACATATCAACTCCAAGTATGGGAGAGTTGATATTTTTTCTTAAGACATTTAACTTATGGTAGAGATGCTGAGCATATCCTACTTTTTGTATCGACTCTTTTAATCTCTTTTTAGTCAATTTTTTGCCCAAATCATTTGATAACTCTTTTGTGAATTTTCTAACACTTCGTCTCCAATATTCACGGCTCTCCTCACTCTCTTTGGTTCTTGGAAACTCCATATCAAAAATACTATATCCCATATCTTCTATGATGGCACCCGCTTTTGTTTTTTGATCGCAGGTTGTTGGAGAGATAATAACATCTGGCTTATCTGAGAAGTTATTAGATGAGAAATGCCCTACTGTTGCTTTTACTAAAGGACATGATTTTGATGGAAGCAGATCGCTTCCTATCTCATCATCAGTATAAAAACCATTACATAGTCTTAGAGGAACAGCATCTAGTGCGTAAATAATCTCAGAAGGTACTTGGATACACATAGTTCCAACTTTTACTTTGTTGCTATGGAGTGGCTTATGTTTGCAATGTACACTTTCAAAAAGATTGTAAAAGTACTCCATTGCTTTTGGTGGTTCTTTAAACTCATTTTTGACTTTATCAAGCACCATAATGGCTTCCATAGCTTTATGACGATTTTGTTTCTCTTTTGGAGTCTCTATCTTATGTTCTCTTATATTTTTAGTCATTTGTTCTCTCCAGTTCGTCCATTTGCATCCTTTTGGCAAATCCACCTCTTGTAGATTTGAATATTGGATAATTTACAAAGTCAACATATAAAGCATCCTCTTCTGGACAAGCAGCTACACACTTCATACATAAAATACAGTCATCTCTTAAAATATTTGTACTTGTAACATCATCAGCTATATCTTTTATCTGCATATCACAAACTGTGTAGCAATCGCCACATTTTGTACATTTGTCACCATCTTTTTTAAGCCTTAAAAGGGCTGCGTCACTAAAGATATAGTGCATGGCACTCATAGGACAAAAAAAACAGAAAAATCTCTTTTTTACAAATGAGCCAACTACAAAAAGTCCAGTAAACACTAAACCTAAAGCAGTAAGGATCATTGCACTCTTGGTTGAGAAATCTAAGCTCCATTGAGAGATATCTCCTACAAAAAGAGGCGTTACCATCCTTCCAGGGCAGATGCTACAAAAAGCAGTTACCCATTCACGATCAAGCAGTCCCATCCCTACGGCCATAGGAGATAAGATTACAAGTGCTAGCATTATGTACTTTATCTTTTTGAGTTTGTTAAATTGCGGTTGAGTATAGGTGCTATATCTAACCCCCATCTTTTTTCTTAAACCTGTTAGCCAATCTTGCATAGTGCCAAGTGGACAAGCGTAACCACACCAAGCTTTGTTAAAGACTATAAACCAAAGCAGAAATGTTATAAAGCCTATAAGAACTGAGATACTAGCTACACTAAAGAGCAGATCTAGCGGACGGGCTAGTTGATGTTGCAGAGGTAAAAAGTAGCACATTCCCCCAACTTCTTTATCATATCCACATGAAAAGACAGGGATGCTAGTTCCTAAGTTGATAGCAAAGTAGCCACCATATATAAAGATGATAAAGAAAAAAATCTGTAACCAAAAACGAAATCTTTTGATATCAGCCTTGTTTATAAAATCTCTAATCTTTTTCATCAAAGCGCACCTCTTTAAATGGTCTTTTTCTTCCTCTTCTAAAGAAGTAGATAATAAAACCAGACAGTATGGCAGCTAATGTTGCAGCCGCTAAACCATAAGCATAAGAGCTATAGCCACTCTCCTCTGGATAATAAACAGATGAATATGTCGCTTCATAGTTTATAGAGTCGTACCCATCAGGTGTAGCGTTGGCATCTTCTTTATAGTTTGCTGTTAGAACAAATTTGCTTTTATGTCTTCTATCAAACCTATTCCACTCGGGGAAATAATCCTTTATAAGTGTGAAAACTGCTATACCATCTTTGTCAGATTTTAGAGTTTTTGACCAACCTGTTAGTGTCGATAGCCTTAGCGTGGCACCTTCAATAGGCTTTGAGTTTAGTAAAACTTTAACTCTTATCTTATCGCCTGAGTATAGACGATGATAAAAAGTCTCCCCATCTTCTCTAAGTCTTAAAATATCAAAAGGAGCCTCATTTATACTATGAGCTGACATCTTTTGCTCATCATAGATAGCATCGTTACTATGGTTAAATCTCATGTTTTCAAACTTTGCAGTTTTGATATATAGTGTATTGTCTTGAACTATTTTATCTACATAAAATAGATTGTAGTAACCATTGTCTGGCATCTTATAACTAACTGATTTACAGCCATCTTCTTTTGATGGAACTAGCTTTGTTGTCTCTAAGTTAGCATCTAGAAGATAAAGCTTGGCATCTATATGGCTTATACAGTTTTTCTCTCCTATATTATCTTCAAAGATAGGCCAAACTTTTTGTGATGGCACCCAGCCTCTTCCCCCACCGCGTCTATGTCCACCATAAGACTCTCCCTCTTTAGCTGATGGATTGGTTTCTGAGAAATATACGCTATTTAAGGCTGTTGGTTGTTTATAAGTTTGAGCAGGTCTTTTTTTGAAATCTCTAAGAACACTGTCTTTTGAGGCACTTTGAAATACTTTAGCACCTCCGCCATGATTGGCATGTCCGTCTAAAGCTCTACCATAAGTATCTAGGATATATCCTCTGTAGATATTAACACTTAAAAAGAAAATGATTAAAGAGGCTGCAAATGGATATGCAATAATCTTTCTCATCTTCATAGCATCTATAAGTTTCATTCTTTTATAGAGTATGATTAGAGCCCAAACAATAGCTACCCACTTTAGTAAGCCAAATAAATGCAGCCAACCATCTCCTCTGTTTGCTAGGGATGCCACATCTACAGATAAGCCAAACCCTTGAGCTAATCCTTCTACAATTCTTTCATAACCACGCAAGAAAAGTGTCTCAAGAGTGTGAGCGATTGAACCTAAGATAAAGAGTGGAGCGTAGGAGTATCCAAGATTATAAAAGATTTTAGAGAAATCCTTTTGTAAAATTTTAGATGCTATAAACATACCAGCAATAGCAGCAACTATTGTAAAGAGTAGAGCATAAAGGAAGGCAAATAAGCCTATTGGGTCAACTGAGCCAAAATTAATAAAGCCTTTGAAAAACTCAGCTGTTTTTGACCATATCATATCAGGCGCGGCATTGCTTCGACCGATGCCATGATGAAAAGACATAGTAATAGAGATGGAAGCCAAGATAAGGATAAATGCCCAAACTTCAGCTTTTTGAACTTGAAATTTTGAAAAAAGAGAAAAGGATGGTTTTTTAACTTTAAAACTAACTGCCTCACAAGCAGCAGAACAGTTCATACAAAGTGTACAGTCAGTCATAGAGTTTCGTTTGTTAAAGGTAAATGGTTTTAGGTTGTATGGACATGCCGTTGTACACTCAAAGGTTTTACACTCATCGCAGGCGCTTTTATAAGTTCCTAGCCATGTAAAGGAGAGTTTAGAGTAGGCTCGTGTAAGCGTCCCAATAGGGCAAATATATTTACAGTAACTCATATCTTTATATAAAAAGTAGATTACAAAAGAGAGCAGGGTCATCACTGTAAATAAAATAGCAGTCCCAAGGGGTGACCTATAGATGCCAGGAAACATGTAGTAGATCCCCCACCATCCTATAACAATAAGAAAAATGCCAATAAATGGATTTTGCATCCATTTTGGCATAGTTTTTTTTAAACCAAGTTTTGTAATATATTTTCCCATAAAACCGTGAGGACAGATGCCGCAAAAAACTCTTCCTAATGTTGGTAGAGTTATTACCATAAACAAAGACCAGAAAATCCCCCAAAAAACCGCCCAAGTAAAGTTGTTATCTTTGCCAGTATGTGCAAAGCCAAAATATAAAGCATATAAAAATAGAGCTAAAACTGCTATTTTTAATATCATCAAAAATTTCTGATTTTTAAATAAAAATCCTAATATTGGTTTGCCATAAATATCATCTTTGTCACGTTTAATAAAATCTACCATTGTTCGCCTTTGTTAAAGTACTAATACACCGTTTAAAACTAACACGCCTATTATTATGAGAAGAAGTGCCGCAAGTCTCTCTATGAAAAGTTTATAAGAGGAAAACTCAATCATCATTCCTTTTACTACAGTTGAGAGAATAAAACCGTAAAATATAATTGAAAAAATAACAGCACCAAGACCGAAGAACAAACCAAGACCTATAGAGTTGTAAATACTGCTACTATTTGCCGCTACTGCTAAGAGTGCCATGATTGGAGCACACGGATTTACAGACATAGTCGCACCAATAGTAAAAAAGCCAAATCTGTTTAACTTTGGTTTTTTGATTAACGGTGCAGAGTGAGCGCAAGAGCTAGTTGAACTGAAGCTCTTATACATCAGATATATCCCCATAGATATAGTGCTAAGACCTAAGATGATGCTAAAGATGTGATTGTCATTTAGCATCATCTTTACCCAAACAGAACTAAAGTAAGCCACAATTGCTATAAGTGTATAGCTAAATATCCTACCTAGACTAAAAGGTAAAATAACACTAAGTGCCTCTCTTGTGCTCTTAGAGTTACTTATAAGCAAGGGGCTTAGAAATGGCATACATGAGAACATACATGCAGTGGCTCCATAAGAGAGTCCTATAATAAATATAGAAAAAAAAGCTGTATATTCCATAATGTTCACTTCACTTTAGTTATTTTTCTTAGTGATTATTCCAAGGTTTTTAAACTTTTTTTCTTCTAAGGTATCTAAAAGTGAGACAAACAGATCAAACTTTGCTTCTTTGTCACAGTTAATATGAATAGGTGTTTTAACTTCATATTTTGCAAGTTCTTCTGCAACATCATCTACTAAAACTATTACCTTGTCAAACAAGATATCACCATTTTGTTTGATTGTTATAGTGAGATTTTTTTTATCATCTTGTGGAGCTGCTGTCTTTGCCGTAGGAAGGTCAACCGGAATTATCCCCTTGGCAACAAAGGTAGCAGTGGTTAAGACAATGACGAGAAGAACAAGCATAATATCAATAAAGGGGACTACATTTATAGAGTCAAACTTTTTAATTTGCATGTTTTGCCTTCTCTTTCATGTCCCAATGAGCTAATACAACTTCGATTTTTCTTGCTAAATGGTTATAAAATACTATAGCTGGAATAGCCACTATAAGTCCCATTGCAGTAGCTTTTAGAGCAAGTGCTAAAGATGTCATTATCATTTTTGCATCTAAGGCATCACTCTGTCCCATAGCATAAAAGGTTATAATAATTCCAAACACTGTTCCAAGCAGTCCAATATATGGGGCATTGGAACCAAAGGTTGAGATTATATTTACATTGTTTGTAAGTACAAGCTCAAGTTCTTCTTTTGTCTCAAAATTATTTACATTAACTCCTTTAAAAAAAAGAATTCTCTCGATCCAAAACCAAAAAGTCATAAAACTCATAACTCCTAAAAGTCCAATGATTCCATAATCAACAATATCTTTTAATAGTTCTATATTCATTGTTTTCACCTATGTGTTGTAATTAAAATTTAACGGATAATCCTGCTGTTAATACTCTTCCAGAATTTACAGTGATGGATAAATCCTCTGCGTCAAATATTCCGTCTTCATTTCTGTCACCGCTTGCTCTTGCTGTGTTGTAGTAAAATTTATCAAAAAGATTATCTACTCTTGCAAAAAAGTTGTACTGATAATCACCTATTTTATTTGTATAACTCGCTAGCAGGTTAAGTGTAGCGTGTCCAGGTATTTTGATCTCATTTAAATCATCCGCATAGTAATTAGACTTTGCGTTTATCTCTGTTGTTAGCTTTAACTCTTTTGTCGGCATATAGTCTAAGATAAGATTTAGTTGATGCTTTGGAGTTCTAGGGATTTGGTTGTTTGTTGCATCAAAAAATGTAACAACCGAGGTACGAGGATTGCCGTCTAAGTCAATACCAAAATTGTCATACTCTGTATAGTATGCATCAAGATAGGTATAGGCAAGATTAAAGGATAACTCTTTAACAATATTGCCTATTGCAGAGAGTTCTAAACCTCTATGTCTTGCACCCCCTACATTATCCCACATATCTACAGTATCCGTATCTCCATAGTTACCTGATGTTTTCATGATAAAGTCTTTTCTGTCAATCTGAAAAATCGCGGCTTCATAAGTTATGCCTTTTGCTTTTGTACGAATACCTATTTCGTAGTTATAGGATTTTTCTGGGTCTAGGTCAGGATTGTTTGCTGTGCTTCCCCATGCACTGGTGCTTCCAGCGTAGAGTTGTGTAACTGTCGGTGCTCTAAAACCTGTTGAGAAGTTTGCAAAAACATCAAAGCTCTCATTTATCTTATAGTTGGCTCCTAGTCTGTAAGAGTAGACATTAAAGTCCTCTTTAAAGTTATTGTCTTTATAGTCTTCATAGTCGAGTTTGATAAGATCATACCTTAGGTTAGCAGTAGCACTTAAATTTTTTGTAATCTTTTGTTTATATTCTCCGTAAAAGGCATAAACATTTTCATCTGTTGTGTCGTCGCTTTTTGCATCACCAGCTAAGTAGTAATTTGGAGTTACAGAGTAAGATGGGTAGTATCTTATTAAAGGCTGATTGACCCTATAAGATGTTTTGTTCTCATACTCATTAAATCTTAAATCAAGCCCCAGCATAGTAGCAAATGTATCAAATGAACTTCTGTATTCGCTCTTTATTCCTCTTTGTATCTGTGCATAGTCATTGTCATAATTGTAATCACTGTCATCAAGAGAAGGATCTGAAGCTCCACTACCATCTCTAGTTTGTGGTCCTGATATAAAGGATGTATCATCTTTATAAATGTATCCACTTAAAAGTAGATTTGACTTATTGCTAAAATCCTTAGAATAGGTAAGAAAAAGTTTAAGAAGTTCTACATCATAATCTCTTGTATAGTCTCTACTATCTTGATCTCCATCATAAACAGATTTAGGATTTTCTTTAGCTGCAGTTTCACCACCTACAGTTCCGTGAGTATCTTTTTTTCTGTCTGAATATTCAAATCCAAATGAGATATCTGATGTATCATCAAGGTAATATTGCAATTTACCATTGAGATAGTTTGATTCATAGTCTGAATCTTCCCAATAGCCATCAGCCTTTCTTTGACTCGCTTGAATATGAAAGCTTAAGTTGTCATTTGCATAGCCACTTCTTGCTAAGATTTTTTGATAGCCGTAACTACCAAACTCAACTGCTCCAAAGTTGTTGTTATACTTTGCACCTTTTTTTGTTGTTATTATAATGGCTCCAGAGAGTGCATCATCTCCAAAAAGATATGAAGCCCCGCCCTTTATAACTTTAATGCTTTCAATGTTGTCAAGGTCTATATTTACCTTTCCTGTTCTCTCAAACACGGGAACACCGTCAATAACAACTGCAACGCCCGGCTTTTCACCCATATACATCTGGTTTTCTACACCCCTGAGATGAATTTTTAAAGAATCACCAGTGGAGTACTCTGTTGTTACTCCCGGGATTGATTGTAAAATTTGCTGTACGCTCTCAGCATGTGCTTCATCAACAGCTTCCCCACTTATCGTTGAAGTACTAGAGACTTCTGTTCTCTTTGACTCAAATTTATCATCAATGGTAGATGATTCTACTTGTATAGTTCCCAAATCTGATGCGCTAAGACTTGCAACCAAGATAGAAGCAACAGAAGAGATATATAAGCTCTTTTTCATTATCATTCCTCATATTTTAGTAATTGAGAAGAAGTATAATATTAAAGTGTTAATTTTATGTTAAGTATATTTTTTAAATTTAGTTTAAGAATAATATACCTGAAATAGATATGATGTGAGTATTAGGCGCTCTAAAGTAATATAAAACTGGATCCTAAATCAAAACAAGAGAATCGTCTTTTGCTATACAAAAATGTTTCTTTAGTGTTTAGGATGGCGCGTGTATTGTCATTGTGTGCTTGACACGGAATCTAGTTTATAAACCTACTAGTAACTTCATAAGTTCGTCTGGTCTATTTGAATTTTTGATAGCATTTTCTTTTGTAATAACTTTCTTTTGTAGTAGCTCTAAGAGTTGTTGAGTCTGTGTAGTCATACGGTTTTCTTTTTGATTTAGTTGCATTTGTGAGTACAATTGATGGACTTTATCTTCTCTTATGAGGTTTTGTATGGCTGGGTTTGCTATAAGAATCTCTTGAGTTGCAACTTTTCCTCCACCTACTCTTGGTATAAGGGTTTGTGAGATTACTGAGACAAGAGAAGAAGAGAGCTGTGCTCTTATTTGAGCTTGTTCTTCACCATCAAAAACATCTATGATTCGGTTGATTGTTCCTGGTGCTGAGTTTGTGTGTAGAGTGGCAAAAACCAAGTGACCAGTCTCTGCTGCTGTAAGTGCCGCACCAATAGTCTCTGCATCTCTCATCTCTCCGATTAAAATAACATCTGGATCTTGTCTAAGAGAGTATTTTAATGCCGATGCAAAGGACGCAGTGTCATTTCCTACATCTCTTTGGGAAAAAAGAGATTTTATGTTTTTATGGACAAACTCAACTGGGTCCTCTATGGTTATGATGTGTCTTCGCTCAGTGAGATTTATCTCATTAAGCATTGAAGCTAAGGTAGTCGATTTACCGCTACCAGTTGGTCCTGTGACTAAGATAAGCCCTTTTTCTTTTTTTATAAGTTCTTTAAAAATAGGAGGATTTCCATACTCATCAAGTGTTGGGACATCTATAGGAATCATTCTAAAAGCACAAGCAATTCCCCCTATAGTACGGTAGTAGTTTGCACGAAAACGACCAACATTCTCTAGCTCAAAAGAGAAATCTAGCTCATTAGTGTCTTCAAAGACTTTTTTCTGCTTGTCTTCTATGAGCGAGTAGGACATCTCTTCTATATCTTTTGAGTTTAAAACTGCTAAGTTTAAGGGACGAAGTTCTTTATCTATCCTGATTTGGGGTTCACTTCCAACAACAAGATGCAAATCACTAGAGCCATAAGCTAAAACACTCTTGAGAAGTTTTTTAATATCTACTACTTTTTTTACCTCTTCGCCCACATTAGACTCCTTTTTTGAATTATTCTATTATCTTTGGAACTATAAAAAAACCATCATCACTTTGTGGTGCATGTTTGAGAATATCTTCGCTTATGTTTTTATCGCAAAGTGGAGTGTCTTCTCTTGTATACGTTCCTCTGTCGCTCATTGCAAAACTGTCATCTACTCCATCAGTATTTAACTCATTTAAGTTATCTACAAAACTAACAATCTCAGACAACTGAGATATGACTTCCTTACGTTTGTCTTCTGAAATCTTTAAAAAAGATAATTTTTCTAGTTTATTCAATAGCGTATCATCTACTTGCATTTGTCACCTTAATTATATAATTTTGCAAGATTGTAACAAAAAATATCTATGTGTTTGATGAAACATTAACAAACTATGCGATATTATTACAAGCTTATAAAATTATGTTGCAACAAAGGAATACTTTTGAGTCTTAAAAACGATATTAACATGGTAAGAGAAGAGTTAAACTCCGAAGAGAAGTTTTTTGAAAAAGCTGTTATAACGGAGAAGTTTGTAAAAAAATATAAAAAATTTCTCATCGGTGGTCTTGTAGCTATTGTAGTTGTGGTAGCTGCAAATATTGCTTATGATATAAATAGAGAGTCTGAGATAAAAGAGGTAAACAAAGCCTTGGCTATTTTAAATGAAGATGCTGAAAATTCTGAGGCACTACGTACTATAAAACAAATATCGCCAGATCTTTATGATGCTTGGACATACTCAAATGCAGTTGTGAAAAAAGATATGTTAAGTATGAAAGGACTAACAGACTCATCATCTATGATGGTGGCTGATTTAGCTAGTTATGAGGTTGCACAAGATGCTAAAGATGCTAAGCTTCTTGATGAGTATGCTTCAAAAAAAGATGCAGTATATAGGGACTTAGCTTTAGTCCAAAGTGCTATTATCTATATGAGCAAGTCTGAGATACAAAAAGCTCATGAGAGATTGGCTCAGATCTCATCTGAATCAGCATTAAGAAATATAGCTAATGCTCTCATGCACTATGGAGTGAAATAGAGTTTTGAAAAAGTTACTATTACTACTACTTGGCATAGTTGTATCTTCTGTTTTTTTAGGTTGCAGCTCTAAAAAAGTTTTTGAACCAAAAGATGTAAAAGATGACTGGGCTTATTATGGAAAAGCTACGAGCACAATTGTTGATGTTGCATCCGATAGTGCAATGTTAGAGAGTAGAGAAGTACTGCTAAGAGATAGACTTTTAGATGTTAAGATAGATGAGTCATATAGACTCTTAGGGAGTAGTGATGGTTGGGTTTTAAGCTCAACTATAGATGGTAAACTAAAGATTGATTTTATAGCAGATAAGACTTTGACAAAGAGTTTTAATCTTAAAAAAACTATAGCAGCTGCGAGTATACAAAATGATATACTAGCTGTTTTGTTTGCAAACAATGATATGGCTCTATACTCTATCTCACAAAACTCTCTTTTAGTTCAAGTCCAGGGAACTCCTTCTATTGCCGTGGATTCTAGGATAGTAAATCCTTACTTTATGAATGACTTAGTTCTATTTTTAACACTTGATGGCAAGATTGTTATCGTAAACTCTGAGTCAAAAAAGAAACTACGAACGACTATAGTCTCAACTGATGATAACTTTAACAATGTTATATATTTTAATGTAGTGGATAATAAACTAATAGCAGCAACTTCAACAAAAATCCTCTCAATGGCAGCTAAAGAGATCAGAGTAAGTTATGAGGTGCGTGATATTGTAAGTCTTGAAAAAGAGATTTTTATCACTACAAAAGAGGGTGAAGTTATATCTTTGACACCAGACTTGCAGGTAAATGCAAAGATAAAATTTCCATTTGCTCACTTTTTAGGTCTTATTATCCATAATGATAAACTCTATATTTTAGAAAAGCAAGGTTATCTTATAGAAGTCTCAAAAGATTTGCAAACTCATACCATTTATGAAGTAGATATAGATGATGGATTTGTTTTTGAAGCAGATAAGCTTTTTTATGTAAAAGATGAATACATCACACTTGAGTAATGAGTTAGAAGCTTTTTTGGAGTATATTAGCGTTACAAAAGCACTAAGTCAAAAGAGCATCGAGGCTTATATGAGTGACTTAGTCTCCATAGAAGAAGAGCTTAAAAAACCTCTTATAAACCTTGATACTAAAAATATACTCTCTTTTTTATCAAGGTACACAAACAAAAGAACTCTAAACCGCAAGCTCTCTTCTGTAAATGCTTTTTTAGACTTTTGTTATAAGAGCCATTTTAGCGAACAAAAAACAAAACAAAAATTTGCAAAAATCCCAAAACTACTACCAAAGTTTCTCACATATGAAGAGTTTAAAAACTCATTAAAACTGATAGATAGAAGCTCATGGTTAGGTTTAAGAGACTACGCTCTTTTGATGTTTTTGTATGCATCAGGTACTCGTATAAGTGAGTGCTTGGCACTAGAGCTTCAAGACTTAGAAGATGATTGGCTTCGCATTAGTCATGCAAAAGGAGAAAAAGAGCGTATAGTCCCCATCGCAAAAGTAGCTATACAAGCTATAAATGAGTACATAAAAGAAAAGCCAAAAGATACTCTAAAAGTATGGATAAACTATAAAGCAGAGCCGCTTAGTAGAATCTCAGCATATAAGATAACTCAAAGATATCTAGGAGTCTCGCCTCATGTTTTAAGACACTCTTATGCAACTGCACTCATTAGTGGCGGAGCAGACCTTAGAGTTGTGCAAGAACTACTTGGTCACTCATCACTTTTGACTACGCAGATATACACGCATATACAAAAGCAAGATCTCAAAAATACAGTGGAAGCTTGTCATCCCTTTGCGTAAGGCTAATTTTAATATCTATCTCATGGCATAGTTGATATAATTTCAAATCCTTATTTTTAGATAGATAAAAGATGCAATATATAGTTTTTATTTAGATATTTATGATTTTTATATTTGGTTTTTAAAAGAATTTTAGTTATTTGTTTGGTTTATACAATTTTGGAGATTTTGATATATGATAAAAAAACTTATCCCTTTTATAGTTGTTTTTACTTTAGTCGCTCTTATCGTCAGTGTATTTCTACTAGTTGCATCTAAAAATCAGATGGTAGTTATAAAGGAGCAAAATTTTAAAAAACTTCCATATAAACTTGTTGTAAATAGATATCAAGATAGTGATTGTGGAATGGTTATTGATGACTTAAGAGATGTCTCACAAGTTATCTCGCCTAGTGGAAAAACTTGGTTTTTTCATGATCATGGTGGTTTTGTAAAGTGGCTTGAAGATAAGCCATTTAAAGATGAAGCTGTAATCTGGGTAATGAGTAGAGATACGAAAAAGTATATAGATGCTAGGCTCGCTTTTTACTCACTAACTGATGAGACTCCTATGGGATATGGATTTGGGGCTTATGAGAAAAAAGTAGAGGGTAGTGTAGATTTTGATACAATGCGACTAAGAATGTTAAGAGGAGAGACTCTTAACAATCCTCACATTAGAAAAAAACTCTTAGGAAAATAACTAAAGCTTATGGAAACTGTAAATATTTTAACCATTATTAGTATCGCTTTTTTAGGTTCCTTTGGACACTGCATCGGAATGTGTGGTGGAATAGTTCTTGCCTACTCTACTATAAAAATAGAGCCAGAGAGTTCTAAAGTCTCACAAAGTTTTGCACATCTTATATACTCGCTTGGTAGAGTCTTTACCTACTCTATTCTTGGCGCTATGTTTGGGGCCCTTGGTGGGGTTGTGACTTTTTCAAACAATGCAAATGGAGCTTTGCTGATATTTGCAGGAATTGCCATGATGCTTGCGGGTCTCTCTCTGATGGGCAAAATTAAATTTTTAACACTTATAGAGCACTCTTTTTCCTCATCATCACTTTATAAAAGAGCTTTTAAAAAAGTTCTAAACTCAAAATCAAATCTTAGTTTTTTTGTTTTAGGGATGTTAAATGGACTTTTGCCATGTGGTTTTGTTTACTTTTTTGCCATCACAGCAGCAAGTACAGCAAGCCCACTATATGGTGCTTTAGTTATGGCTATTTTTGGATTAAGCACTATCCCTGCAATGTTTGGACTTGGCTTTTTAGCTACGCTAACTAGTGCAACAAGCTTTAGAAATATGATGATGAGCCTTGCATCAATAGCGGTTATTTTGTATGGTGCATATACTATTTATAACGGATACGACTATATAGTAAACCCTAAGAAGTCACTTACGGAGTGTCACACTTAGGAGTAGAAGAAAAATCTATCTCTAGATATTAAGTTTTTGTATATTTAAATAAGAGTAATATTTGTCTAGGGAGGATGTTATGAATAAAAAATTTAACATTGATTTTTTAAAAATCCTACTTGTTATTGTCACTCCTATTTTGCTGCTTGTGGTGCTATTTAGTTTCTATCTTTTTGAGAGACTCATGGAAGATAAAAAAAAGTTTCTTTTAGAAAAAACCTACTCCATGGCAAGCATGATATCAAATGTTGCAACATTTGATAAAAAATATTCGAAAAAGCAAGATTTTGATAACAAAGCATCAAATGCAACTATATTTCAAGTACAAAAAACTTTCAATTCTATCATTCAAGTAGAGCTTGGGTTAGAGTATCTTTTAGGAGTCAAAGATGGCAAATATATAAAGTTTTTAGCCTACTCAGATAAACAGCCACCAAAGGTTGAGATAAACAATCTTAGCGTTGCAACTCCGATGAGAAATGCTTTAGAGAAAAAGAGCGGAGTTGGTATTGGCTATGATTATAAAAACCAAAAAACTCTCGCATCATACACTCCCATAAAAGGAACAGATTGGGGGCTTGTGGTAGAGCAACCCTATAGTTTACATATTAGACCTCTATATCAAACTGCCATAATGGGCACTCTTGCTATAGTCTCTTTTATAGTTTTTTTGTATTTTATTTTAAAGAGATATGAAGAAAAAAAAACAAGGCTTATAGAACAGAGTGAGAAAAGATTTCAACAACTTGTAGAGAGTAGCGATGACCTTATTTGGGAGATTGATATCAATGCTTCTTACAGATATGTAAGTCCACAATGCAAAAAGATTTTAGGATATGAACCTAGCGAAGTTATAGGTAAAAAACCTTTTGATTTTATGAATGAGGATGAAGCAACAAGAGTGTCTAAAGAGTTTTTTGAACTCTCAAGCAAAGGAGAAAAAATAGTAAACCTTGAACATACTCTTTTACACAAAGATAACAATGAAATACATATATTAACTAGAGGAGCCCCATTTTTTAATAAAAAGGGAAACCTGCTAGGTTATAGAGGTATAGATAGAGATATAACTCTTATGAAAAAAAAGCTCCAAGAGATAGAACATCTTGCTTTTTATGATACTTTAACGGGTCTTGCAAATCGACAAAATATATATGAAAAAATTTCACAAGAGATAAACTACGCAAAAAGAAACAATACTGAGTCAGCACTTCTTTTTGTTGACTTAGATGACTTTAAAACTATAAATGATACTCAGGGGCACGACCATGGTGATGAAGTTTTAAAGAGCGTTGCAAACAGGCTCTTAGAGTCCATCAGAAGCTTTGATGCAGCTGGGAGGATTGGTGGAGATGAGTTTGTTATATTAGTAAGAGGTCAAGATAAAAGAGAAGATAATTTTGCTCACTTTGATGCACTTATTGAGAGAATATTACAAGAGATAAATAAGCCTATCATCGTAAAAGAGTTTAAGCATCAAGTGCGAGCTAGCATCGGAGTGGCAATAATTCCAAGAGATGGAAAAAATCTTGAAGAGATTTTAAAGTTTGCAGACAGAGCTATGTATGAAGCAAAAAAGATGGGTAAAAATCGCGTAGTGTTTTATAAAAACTGATATAATAGATCTAAAAAAAGGACCCTTGTATGAATATGCAAAAGAAGAGAAAACTAAATGAGTAAAGTTGTAACAGTAATAGACACTTTTGGCTTTTTCTTTCGTAGTTTTTATGCACTTCCACAACACTTAAAGAACAAAGATGGGTTTCCTACAGGGCTTTTAACAGGTTTTACAAACTTTATCTCAACTTTGCAAAAACAGCACGATAGTGATTATCTTATCTTTGCCATTGATAGTAAGGGTGACACTTTTAGAAATGAGATAGATTCAAATTACAAAGCAAACCGTCAAGCTCCACCAGAGGAGCTTGCAATGCAACTCCCAATCGCTATAGATTGGATAGATAAAATGGGCTATAAAACGCTAGGATATAGCGGTTTTGAAGCAGATGATATCATAGCGACAGTTGTAAAGCATGCAAGAGAGAGAGATTACACCGTTCGCATAGTCTCGCATGACAAAGATTTGTACCAGCTTATAGATGATGGAAGAGTTGTAGTTGTAGATGCGATTAAGAAAAAAGTTATGGATGAAGATGCTTGTTTTTCTAAATATGGTGTAACTCCAAAGCAGTTTATAGATTATCAGTCCATCTTGGGCGATAGTGCAGATAATGTTCCCGGTGTCCGTGGTATTGGAAAAGTTGGAGCTGAGAAACTTTTAAAAGAGTTTGGCTCACTTGAATCCATCTATGAAAATGTGCATCTTATAAATGGGGCGAACAAAAAAAAGCTATTAGAGTCAAAAGAGAGTGCATTTATGTCAAAAGAGTTAGTCTCACTTCGTGATGATGTCTTAGATGAGCTTGACTTTGAAGAGTATAAGATGGATGTAGAGCATCCATTTTTAAACATATATGATGAGCTTGTAAAGTATGAACAAAACGCTGTAATAAGAGCCCTAAAAGCAAAAGACATACTTACAGATGAGATAGAGAAAAAGGCAAATGCAAAGCTAGCAAATGATAAAAAAGAGAGCAAAAAGCTTGACTTTCATGCCACTCTTATAACTGATGCAAAAGAGTTAAAGAGTGTTTTAAAATCCCTTACTCCTCAAACTGTAGTGGCTTTTGATACTGAGACAACAGGATTAGAATATAACAAAGACTCTATAGTAGGTTTTAGTTTTTGTTTTAATGATAAAGAGGCTTTTTATGTACCTTTTGCACACTCTTACCTAGGCATGGCCGCTCAAGTAAGCAAAGAAGATGCAGCAGATGCGATAAAGCAGATTTTTAAGAGTAAAGTAGTTGGACATAACATCAAGTTTGATCTGCACTTTATATCTAAACTCTTAAGTGAAGACACATTTGAAGTCTATGCAGATAGCATGATACTAGCGTGGCTTATAAACCCTGAGAGTGCTTTAAGCCTTGATAAACTCTCACATAAACTGTTAGGTCACACAATGATTTCATTTAAAGAGAGTGTTAAAAAAGGCGAAACTTTTGCCTCAGTTGAACTCGAAGATGCAACTCTTTATGCTGCTGAAGATGCATTTATCACTCTAAAACTTTTTCATCTCTTTAACCAGAGCCTAAAGCTCCAAGATGCCGAACATCTTATAGCCGAGTCTATGGAAGTTGAAGTCCCTTTTATAACTACACTTTTGCATATGGAACAAGTTGGCATCAGAGTTGATGGCTCATTTTTAGAGAAATTTTTAGTTGAGATAAAAGAGACACTTGCTCGACTTACAAAAAGTATCTACACTCAAGCGGGAAGTGAGTTTAATATAAACTCTCCAAAACAGTTGGGAGTTATACTTTTTGAGCACTTAGGCTTAAAGACTGGTAAAAAAACAAAAACTGGCTACTCAACGGATGAGAAAGTTCTAAGATCATTAAAAGATGCTCATGAAATTATCCCGATGCTACTGGAATACAGAGAGGTGTATAAGCTCTTCTCAACCTACATAGAACCACTTTTAAAACTAAGCAAAGAACATGAAGATAGTAGAGTTCATACTTCATTTATTCAAACTGGAACGGCAACAGGAAGATTAAGCTCAAAAAACCCAAATCTTCAAAACATACCAGCTAGAAGCCAGTTAGGTCTTAGAATCAGAGAGGCCTTTGTGGCATCAGATGGAAACAAACTCATAGGCATAGACTACTCACAAATCGAGCTTAGACTTCTAGCTCACTTCTCACAAGACAAGGTCTTAGTAGATTCATTTAAAGCAGATAAAGATATCCACTATCAAACAGCAGTTGTACTTTTTGGGGAAGATGAAGCTAAGAGTAAAAGAGGAGTTGCAAAGACTGTAAACTTTGGACTTTTGTATGGCATGGGACAAAAAAAACTCTCAGATACGCTAGGTATCACAACTAAAGAAGCAAAAGATATCATAGAGAAGTATTTTGAGTCTTTTTCTACTGTTAAGAGTTACTTTAGAAGCATTGTAGAGCTTTCTAAAACCAAAGGTTATATAGAGACGCTCCTTGGTAGGAGAAGATATTTTGATTATGAAAATGCAACTCCAATGTTTAAAGCTGCATATGAGAGAGAGTCAGTAAACAGTGTTTTTCAAGGAAGTGCAGCAGATATCATAAAACTTGCCATGAACAAGATTGCAAAAGTCATAAGAGATGAAAAGCTAGAAGCGAAGATGCTACTGCAAATCCATGATGAGCTTATCTTTGAAGTAAAAGAGAGTGAGGCAGAGTCTCTTGCAAAAAGATTTCAGGAGATTATGCAAGATATCTATGAGTTAAATATACCACTAAAAGCTGATGTAAATATTGGCGATAACTGGGGAGAATTGAAGTAGGGTAAACTTGGTTTACTACATTTTCTGCGTCAATATTAATTGAGTGCTCTGAACAATTATTAAGGTAGATCCTGAATCAAGTTCAGGATGACGGTTTGTTTGTTCAGGATGACGGTTTGTTTGTTCAGGATGACGGTTTGTTTGTTCAGGATGACGGTTTGTTTGTTCAGGGTGACGGTTTGTTTGTTCCGGATGTCAGT